>JASFSB010000088.1:0-7313 GCA_050114615.1 Gammaproteobacteria bacterium | reverse complement strand
AGTGTTTTATTACATATTATTGATATATATGGATTTTTTTCGATACATCCGATTGTCATAAGGCCTTGACAGTCTCTGCCGTGAGGCATAACCTACGAGACAGTCGCACTACATCTTGTGGCGGCTGTTTTCTAACGAAGAGACGTGTTCGGGAGCTGTACGGGCGAGCTCTCAGGGGTAGCTTCGCCTTGTCGGAAACGTCTTTGTGCATAGAAACAATAAGCACTATCGGGGATTACGGACGGTGAGCGAGTCAGGGAGTTCGATGGATACAGCGTTGGCGTTAGATGCGCACAGTGTGGGGGAGATTCCACTACAGGATGCCTCGAGGGACATCTGGGATACCAAATACCGGCTCAGAAAAAAGAGCGGTGAACCGGTCGACAGAGATTTGCAGGCCAGCTTCGAACGCGTTGCGCGGGCGCTGGCTGATGTCGAACGCGAAGAGGTGCGTGAGCATTGGTATAAACGTTTCGTGCATGCGCTGCAGAAGGGAGCGATTCCTGCCGGACGCATTATGTCTAACGCCGGCGCCGGCGAGCACAAACCGGCGACGTCGACGATTAACTGCACCGTATCGGGCACCGTGCGCGATTCGATGCATGACATTCTGGGCAAGGTCCATGAAGCGGGCCTGACGCTGAAAGCCGGTTGTGGAATCGGATACGAGTTCTCGACGCTGCGCCCGCGCGGTGCCTATGTCTCAGGTGCCGGTGCCCTGACATCCGGGCCGCTGTCATTCATGGATATCTACGACAAAATGTGTTTCACCGTGTCCTCGGCCGGAGGACGGCGTGGCGCACAAATGGGGACCTTCGATGTCGGTCATCCTGATGTGCTCGAGTTCATTCGCGCAAAACGCGAAGACGGGCGCCTGCGGCAGTTTAATCTTTCACTGCTGATCACCGACGAGTTCATCAATGCCGTCAAGAAAGACGCGCGCTGGCAGCTGGCATTTCCGATTTCACAGCGCGAGGCCGAAGACGACGAGATCGATATCAGCGACACGGAACAGGTCGTCTGGCGAGAATGGCCGGTACGCGAAGACTATGTGACCGACGCGGGTGGTCGCGTTGCGTGCCGCGTCTATAAGACGCTGCCGGCACGTCGCGTGTGGGACATGATCATGTCCTCGACTTACGATTTCGCCGAGCCCGGCTTCGTATTGGTCGACCGCGTCAACGAGCTGAACAACAACTGGTGGTGCGAAAACATACGGGCAACGAATCCCTGCGGTGAGCAGCCACTGCCTGAATACGGTGCCTGCCTGCTTGGCTCAATCAATCTGACGAAGTTTGTCCGATATCCGTTTACCGATCAGGCTGAATTCGACTGGGCGTAATTTCGCGATGTCGTCAACGTGTTTACGCGAATGCTCGACAACGTCGTCGAAATAAACGGGCTGCCGCTGGCAGCGCAGCGCGAGGAGATCGAGCGTAAGCGGCGTCACGGCATGGGCTTTCTTGGCCTCGGTTCGGCATTGAGTCTGCTGGGTCTGCGCTATGGATCGGCGGAGTCGGTCGCGTTCACCGAAAAGGTCTCGAGGGAAATGGCAGTCGCCGGCTGGCAAACCGGGCTCGAACTGGCTCGCGAAAAAGGCCCCGCGCCGCTTCTGACCGAAGAATTCGACGTGTCCGAAGAGATGCTGCGCAAGCGTCCCGAGATGAAGAAAGACGGCTGGAAGGTCGGCGACAGGATTCCGGGCCGCATTCTGCACGCGAAATACAGTCGTTATATGCAGCGCATCGGTAGTGTCGCACCTGAACTCGTCGAAGAGCTCGCCCAGGTGGGTTCGCGGTTCACGCACCACAGCTCCATTGCGCCGACCGGTACGATTTCACTGTCTCTGGCAAACAACGCAAGTAACGGCATCGAGCCGTCTTTCGCGCATCATTATTTCCGGAACGTAATCCGCGAAGGCAGGAAGACGAAGGAGAAAGTAGATGTATTCTCCTTTGAGCTGCTGGCCTACCGTGAGCTGATCAATCCGAATGCGATGCCGGGATCGGAAGCGACGGCCGAAAAACTGCCGGCGTATTTCGTGAGTTCCGAGGAGGTCAGGCCTGGCGAGCACGTCGACATCCAGGCCGCTGCACAAAAGTGGATCGATTCTTCCATTTCCAAGACGGCCAACGTGCCGACTGACTATGCTTATGAGGATTTCAAGGACATCTATCTCTATGCTTACGACCAGGGCCTGAAGGGCTGCACGACATTTCGCTTCAACCCCGAGGCCTTTCAGGGCGTTCTGGTTAAGGAACGGGACCTCAAAAACACGACCTATCGTTTCAAGCTGAAGGATGGCACGGAGATCGAAGCCAGGGGTGACGACGAGATCGAATATGACGGTGAGGTGCACTCTGCAGCCAATCTCTTCGACGCACTGAAAGAAGGTTATTACGGGAAATTCTGATGTCACGTATAAAAATAGAAGACAGGATCGTCGCTTACTCCGTCGCTAAGGAGAATGAGCAAAAGGATCGCGGCGCAAGCCAGGCGCAGAGCGGCGAAGACAACGTCATTCGCATGCACGAAAAGCTCGAGCGACCGGAGAAGCTGGTCGGCTCGACATATAAAGTGAAGACACCGGTTTCTGATCATGCGATGTATGTGACGATCAACGACATCGTCCTCAACGAAGGAACGCCGCATGAACAGCGTCGGCCATTCGAGATTTTCATCAACTCGAAGAGCCTCGATCACTATCAGTGGATCGTTGCGCTGACTCGCGTTATGTCGGCTGTGTTTCGCAAAGGCGGTGACGTCACCTTCATAGTCGATGAACTCAAAGCCGTGTTCGACCCGCGTGGCGGTTACTGGCAGCCAGGTGGAACTTTCATGCCGTCGATCATCGCCGATCTGGGCCACATCGTGGAAAAGCACATGATCGAAATCGGTCTGCTCCGAAAGGTCGAACCAGGCGAAGAGCGTAAGCAGTTCATCGAAGAGAAGCGCGCACAATACGAGTCCCAAACCAAACAGACGGATGCGTTTGCCGAAGGTTCGTATCCGGAAGGCGCGCAGCTGTGCGGACACTGCAATACGGCTGCGGCGGTCGTTCTCGATGGCTGTCTGACATGCCTGAGTTGCGGCTACTCCAAGTGCGGGTAAGTGGCCTGGGATTGAATCAGGATACGGAATAACCTGGTATCCGCCGTTGGCCCGCCAGCAGTGCAGGCGGGCCGTTTTTTTGTGGCTCTGCACTATGGAGCGTATCGTGCGCATACGCTCTAAAATGTGCATACCACGAACCAGGAATCTTCTCACGTGATCTCCGCAGTCCCCGATTTTTCTCGTCATCGCATCCTGGTTGCCGGCGACGCGATGCTCGACGAATACTGGTTTGGCGAGTCGCAGAGAATCTCCCCGGAAGCACCGGTGCCCGTTGTCCAGAGACGTGAAACGCAGACACGAGCCGGTGGCGCGGCGAACGTCGCGGCAAACCTTGCAGCGCTCGGCATACGAACGACGCTGAGCGCGATTGTCGGCGATGATTCACCCGGCGAGTCGATTCGAACGGCATTGATCGCGGCAGGCGTCCGGCCGCAGCTCGTCGTTGCGCGCGGACGTCGGACTGCGCACAAACTGCGCGTGCTGGCACAACACCAGCAGCTCATCCGTCTCGATGCCGAGGAGTCGCTGGCGCAGGCGGCGGACGAGCTCGGTGCGATCTTCGCACAATGTCTGCCCGAGGCCGATGCGGTCGTTCTGTCCGATTACGCGAAGGGCACGCTCGCCAACGTCGCCGAACTGATCGATGCATGTCGCGCCGCCGAGGTACCGGTGCTCGTAGATCCGAAGGGGACCGATTTCGAAAAATATCGAGGGGCGAGCATTCTGACGCCCAATCAGTCGGAGTTTCTCGCCGTCGTCGGTGCCTGTGCCACCGAACCGGAATTCCTGGAGCGCGGCACGCGGCTGTGCGCTGAACTCGGGCTCGATGCCTTGCTCGTGACACGGGGGTCACAGGGCATGAGCCTGTTTCGAGACGGCAGGCAACCGGTGTCGCTACCGGCGCAGGCCCGTGAGGTCTTCGATGTGACCGGCGCCGGTGACACCGTGATCGCCACGATGGCGGCGGCGATCGCCGCGGGAACATCGCTCGAAGATGCAGCGCGGCTGGCGAACCTGGCTGCCGGTGTTGCGATTGCGAAGATCGGCGTCGCGACGGTGACGCGAGCGGAACTGCGATTTGCGCTGCACCGCCGTGGACGCGGCGGCGGCGGTGTCGTCGACCTCGACACGCTGATCGACGTCGTGTCCGAGGTACGGGCACGCGGTAATCGGATCGTATTTACAAACGGCTGTTTTGACATCCTGCACGCCGGCCACGTTGCTTATCTCGAAGAAGCCAAAGCGCTTGGCGACTACCTGATTGTCGGCGTGAATGATGACGCGTCGGTACGCCGGCTCAAGGGTTCGCAACGGCCGATCGTCGGGCTCGAAGATCGCATGGCAGTGCTGGCGGGTCTCGCGGCCGTCGACTGGGTCGTGCCATTCGCGGCTGACACGCCGCTGGCGCTGATCGAAGCGTTGTTACCTGACGTGCTCGTCAAAGGCGGTGACTGGAAGCCGGAGGAGATCGTCGGCAGCGAAGTCGTGCTTCGCAGTGGCGGGCAGGTTCATTCGCTGCAGTTCAGGTCCGGTCGCTCGACGAGCAGGATCGTCGAGACGATCAGGCGTGCCTGACGGCGGGCACCGCAGCGCGCCGCCGGCCAGCTTTCAGCTCACTGGAGCCACGCGTCGACCTGTGAAATGTCGGTTTCGGACAGGCTGCCGGCAGCCTGCCGCAACGTGAGCAGATTCAGGATGTAGTCGTAGCGGCTGATCGCGTAGTTGGTCTCGGCGCGACGCAGATTGTCCTGTGCAGCCAGCACGTCGACTGTCGTCTGCGTACCGACTTCGAACCCGGCTTCGGTTGCACGCAGCGCGGTGCGGCTCGATTCGACCGCCTGCTGCAGTGCCTGAACGCGCGAAATCTCGGCGATGACGCCCAGATACGCATCGCGCGTCTGTCGCTCGGTCTGGCGGGCTATGCGCTCGAGGCCCTCCTGTGCGGCGCGATGCTGGTAAACCGCCTGCTGGGTGCGCGAAGCGTTGAAGCCGCCCGTGTAAAGCGGAAAGCTGAGATTGAGCGACCAGTTGCGTCCATCCGAGTCACCGGCACGCAATGTCGGATCCTGCAGCGGTTGCCCCGGAAGCGGAATGATCGATGTACGGCTCGATGACGTGCTGGAGTTGTATCCGCCGGAAAGGCTCAACGTGGGCATCCTCGCGGCGCGGAGAATGCGAATTTCGTCCTGAGCAATATCGGTGCCGATACGGTTTGCCGCCAGCACCAGATTTTGCTGCATCGCGAGGCTGACCCAGTCATCGGCGGAAGTGGGATCCGGCGGCAGCAGCGGTACGTCGCCGGTAGGGCTGCGCAGATTGGTGATGTATTCGCCGATGATTTCGCGCAGCAGTTCCTGCATCGTCGAAAGACTTCGCTGTGCGCCGATCTCCGTCGCGACGGCAAGGTCATAAGCGGCCTGAGCCTGCTGAACGTCCGTGATTGCAATCAGCCCGACGTCGAAACGCCGTTGCGCCTGTTCGAGCTGCCGTGCGATCGCTTCGCGTGAGGCCGTTTCAGCCGCCAGCAATTCCTCCCCCGAAAGGACGTTGAAGTAGGCGTCAGCGACGCGCAGCAGCAGATCCTGCCGCGTTGCTGCGAGATTCAGCTCCGCCTGGGCGACGACCTTGTCGGCCTGCCGCAGGGTTCGCAGCCTGCTCAGATCGAAGATTGGCTGCGAAATGTTGAGGTCGTATTGATCGCTGCGGCTGCGGGTCACGCTGCCTTGCGCGAAATTGATCGCACCGATGCCGAGCGGTGTCCGGCTGTCGTTGTAGCGACCGGAGTCGCTCGCCCCGATGCTGATGTTCGGCAACAGTGCGCTGCGCGCCTGGGGCTTCGTCTCGGCCGTGGCGAGGAAATTGGCTTCGGCCTCACGCAGTGACGGGTCGTTCATGGCTGCCAGCCGGTAGATTTCGAGCAGTCCGACCTGCGCCGAAGCAACATTCAAGCCGAGCAATGTGGCAAGAATCATCGTCCATCGTAGTTTCTTATGCATAGTTCTCTTCCTGAATGCCGCCCCGGGCGGCTCTAGTATCCTGGAATACCTGGGTCCACTTCGCGTGACCATGCGTCTATGCCGCCGTCCAGGTTGACGACATTTTCGAAACCGTGCTGCGCAAGGAAGCCGGCCACCCGCATGCTGCGTATGCCGCTGTGACACATGACGACAATCGTTGCGTCCGCGTTCAATTCGCTGATTCGTGCAGGAACCTGTGACATCGGAATATGCAGACTCGAGTCGACCGCAGCGAACGCGACTTCATGGGGCTCGCGGACGTCGAGCAGAACGACATCGTCGGCTTCGCCATGTTGTGGCCACCGGGCACGAAACTCGCTCGGCGTCATGCTCGATACGCTGGACATCGCGGCCTCACTGGCTGGTGCTAGAGTTCGAATGCAGCGCTCGATCTTGCGTTGATCATCGGCTCCACGCGCGTCTCGAACAGGTTTTCCGTCTCGATCGATCCGTCAGCGGTCATGGTTACCAGCTGCGCCTTCATAGCCGGTTGCACACCAGTAAAGACGAACATACGGCCGCCAGGTTTCAGCAAATCGGTGTATCGTTCAGTCAGTTGCGGGAGCGCGGCTGAGATGACGACGACGTCAAACTGCCCTGGCCAGTCGCAGACCGTGGCATCGGCAACTTCGGCCTGAATGCCAGCCAGGCGTTGCTCGTCGAAACGTCGCCGGGCTGCGGAAATGAATTCGGCGAAGATGTCGATGGTGTGCACGCGCGAGCCCAGACGCGCGAGACAGGCCGTCAGATATCCGGTTCCGGTTCCGATTTCGAACACTTCGTCGATCGACTGGATCTGCAGCGCCTGGAGCATTCGTCCTTCGATCAGCGGCGTCAGCATTTTTTGATCGTGGCCAATCGGAATCGCCGTGTCAGCGAACGCGAGTTCCCTGAAGCCCTGCGGGACGTATAATTCGCGCGGAGTCGTCGCCAGAATGTCGAGTACGCGGGAGTCCGTTACCTCGCTGGTGCGAATCTGCTGGGCCAGCATCTGGGATCTGGCCGTTTCCAAATTCAACGACGTATTCAACGACATAGGCGAAAGCTTTGATGCGGAGGCCGAACAGGGTACGGAGTTTACCCGCAGCGTTCAACGCGTTCCGATACCGAAGTCTTAAGAATTATCGTCAAATCCCGCAATCGGAGACTGCGACATTCTGTATCTTTGCAGAAGCCCGCGAG
>JASFSB010000087.1:0-7322 GCA_050114615.1 Gammaproteobacteria bacterium | reverse complement strand
CGCACCGCTCAACGGTTCGGTCAGCGTGATTCTCGATCAGGCGCGCTGGTCGGCGCGGCTCGAGCTCGTGGCTTACGCGGGTCAGCATGACGTCGCCGCCTACAACGGCGAGCAGACCTCCGCGGGCTACGGACTGCTCAATGCGCGGTTCCAGTGGGGCGGCGATGCGCCGCTGCGTGTTTTCGCCAGCGCGGAGAATCTGCTCGACAAGGCGTATCGGCCCCATCTGGGCGGCTACAACCGGGTCATGGCGGTCGACATCACGACCGGCGAGCGGCTCTACGGCGTGGGCCGGAACTTCAATCTCGGCATCGCTTATCGCTGGTGAGCGTCAAAATTCCGACGTTACCGGGGCGGCGCTCACGCAGAGCGTCGCCTTCCGGCGACATGTTGAGGCCATTTGCGGACAGACGTAATCTCGTGTATGACATAACTCTATCCGGAACAGGTGGTTCCATGCCGGTCTTAAAACAAAACTTAAGAACTGAATTCCCGCCGGCCCGGTTCGCGCGTCGCTTCAGGCAGTTCGTCGGGCTCCGACTCAGTCACGTCCTCGTGGTCGCACTGTTGCTTGCGGCGATGTATGTCGCGACGAAGAGTTACTCGCACGAGTACGGCTACGTGGCGCCGGAATCGGCCCCGTCGGCGACGTCAGACACCGGCCGCTGAGCGCGGCCGGCCGGCGCGACGCCCTGATGTCTAGTGCGTGGCGTCCTTGCCGGACATCTGGAGCTGATCGATCCGCGTTTTCCACTGCTCGTGCATTTCCGCATTGCCGGAACACCCGCCATCGGCCGGTACGACGTACGAACCGTCAGCGAGTTTGACGATGCCCATATGTCCGCCGGTGCGGCCATCGCGCATCGGGCAGTACATCATCGTGACCGTATCGCCGGGCTCGAACGTCCGCCCGGTGATGCCGCGCTGAATCAGCGAGGTCGGTGCGGAGCCTTCGAAACTCCACAGTTCCTCAGCGCCGTCGTCACCGACGACATTGACGTGCAGCCACGAATGCGGGTTGTTGAAATCCCAGCGCACGACGGTTCCGGAGGTGATCATTTTGTTTTCACGGTCGAACTGCGTGAACGAGTGATGTGCCTGCGTGACGCCGGCACCGAGCGCGACCAGCGTCGCTGCGAATAGAATCCTTTGCATCTTCATCGTTGTCCTGTCCTTTAATCGACGTCGAGCGAAACGTTGTTTTCAGGGTCGCGCGTCTGCCCAGGCAGTTCCGGGAACAGCGTCGTGCCGCGGGGGTCGACGTAGCCCTCCTCGCCAGGCAGGCGATAAGTCGTCGAGCCGTCCTCGGCCATGACCGCGTTGTTGCTCGTCTCGCATTCCCAGTGCTGCACGTGGAAGCCCACATCCTCGAGCTCGTCCGCCCGCCGGTAGGCGAACACCGCATTGACCGGCTTCACGAACGCGTAGGAATCGTAAAACGTCACCTGCACCTCGAGTCTTTCGGTGCCGTCCGGATACGATTTCAGCTCCCAGACTTCCACCGACTCGAACTGATTGCTCGTCATCGGCGCCCAGCGCGTGAAGTCGGCCGGCAGCAGATCCACCGTGTGCGCGACGAGCTTGTCGCCGTCCCAGTGACCGATGATGTCGCCGAACCAGGAATGTGTGCCGAGCAGCTCGCTGTGCTCTTCACCGATGTAGACACGGCGAATCGCACTGGCGAAATCGTTGATCTGATAGAACATGTCCGGCAGCGCAATGAACTCGTGCGTATACGGCTCGAGCAGAATGCGCGGATAGCCCTGCGGTTCGCAGTGCGTCAGACGGTCGTACTGGACTTCGCCGAGCTCGGTCTGCTGGCGCCAGCGCTCCTTGTAAGCCTTCTCGTAAGCCGGCGTCAGCACACCTTCGCGCACCTTGCCGGAAAATCCCGGCGCATCGACGAAGGCATCCATCGCCGTGTTGCCGGCCGTCACCCAAAGCCCGTCCCAGCGCGGCACGGATTCGATCGTGTGTTGCGTGCCGCCGTCGGCCTGTTCGAGCAGCCAGGCGTAATGCTCGGCCGACGTCGCGAATTCCATCGGCGGCGGAATCGTTTCCAGCGGCGGTCCGTAGCCGGCGCCGAACTGCGCCTGCGCCGACATCGCAGCGATCAATGCTGCGGCGCCGAGGCAGCCGGAAATCGGTTTGTCGCGGTTCATGACGACCCCCTGTCGTTCACCCTTTGCTCAATACTATGGGGCAGTCACGACCGAGGCAAGCGCCCGGCGTGATGTAAAAGTGGTAGAAAAAACAACCGGTTCGACGATTCAGGCGGTTCGCAGGCGACGCTCCGCAACGCCGGGCAACGCGGCCGCTGCGGCCTCGACATGGATGCGCAGCGAGCCTGACAACGGCCGGGCAAGATCGCGGCACTGCAGCTTGTAATCGATCAGCACGGTCCTGCCGGCTGCGGGTTCGCGCAGCCAGATGCGCAGCGGCTCGCGAAACACGCTGCGGCCTTTGCCGGCCGCGATGCGCCCGATTTCCGCCTGAACGATCGTGCGTTGCGGCGATGCATCGACGAGCGGATAGCCATCATCGGCGACACCCGGCGCGGCATAACAGCGCTCGGCAACGCCGCTGCCCTCCAGCGGAATCATGCTCAGCACGAGCGCGGCATGCTCGATATCGAAATCGCCGTTGTTACGAATCTCGAGCTGCAGTTTGTGCGCTCGCTGCTCGAACTCGTAATGCAGGTCGGCGGCGGCGTAGTCGTCACCGACGCGCTCGATCTCGCCGATCAGCGAGTCGTCACTGTGTTTCTCGTATGCCTGGTCGCTGCCGAACAATTGCGCGTGCAGCAGCCGACTGAAATGCGTTTCGGTACGCCCGAGCACATCGCGTGCCTGAGCGTTGCCTTCGAGCATGCGCTGCAATCGCTCCGCGGCGACACGCGAGGGCAGCGCATCGAGCGGCAGCGCCGGCAGCGATATTTCATCCGCCAGGATCCTGCCGGGGAAGCCGATGGCCAGATCGGCCACTCGCTGGCTCGCCCCGCCGCGGCGGTCGAACATGCGCTGCAGATCGGCACGCAGCAGCGGCTGCGACTCGCTGCCGCGCCGCACCCAGCCGCGCCCGGCGTGTAAGCCCGGAGAGAGATCGCAGCTCAGCAGGTACGGCGGATCGTCACAGGCCTGCACGGTCACGACGGCGATCCGTTTACCGTCGAACGCCAGTTCGCTCAGCGCGAGCTTCAGCGGCGGCTCGATCAGCCGGGCGGCGATGCGCGGCAGCAGGGTCTGCAGCGCCCTGAAGTCGTCCTCGGAGATGCCGGTCAGGCGCCGCTGCTCACGCCCGACGTCGACACCCAGCACGAGAAAGCGCGGCCCGGAAACCGACGCGTTGGCGAGACCGATCAGATCCTCGATGAGCTGCTCGTGCTCTGCATTCGCGTAAGCACGATCACGAAACGCCAACCCCGAATGGCCGTTTTCGTGCAGGACCAGTTCTTCGAAATCCCTCATCGTTCCCGCACGATAGCGCTTCGGGCGCCACGATGAGTGAACGCATATCGGATTTTTTTGCGCTCGCCCTATCGCGAGAGGCGATACGCGATCCGGTTGCGCACGCCGGGCACCTCGACCGGCGTTCCGGCCACCACACGCGGCGCGTAGCGGAACTGCCGGGCCGCCGCCACGGCTGACTCGTTGAACAGACTGTTCGAGGAACTGACGATCGACACGTTGGCCGGCTTGCCGGTCGTGTCGACCGTGAACTCGACCACGACCTGGCCTTCCAGCCCCATCTGTTCGGCGTCGGCCGGGTAGGCCGGCGGCGTCTTCACGACCGGCAGGTAGTCGCCGTCGGCCGTCGCGTCGTCGACGCCCAGGGAGCTGAAGATCAGCCGGGCGACGGACTCGCGCCGGCCCATCTCGCTGTTCAGAAACTCCTGCCACTGGCGCGCAGCTTCCGATTGATAGTGCGGCGAGGATTCGTTCTCGTACAGATGGGTGGCCAGATCCCGCGCAGCGGCGATGTTCCCCTGCTCGTACAGAAAGCCGACCACCGACAGACTGAGCTGGGCGTCGATGCCGATCTGCGCGGCGCGCACGACGTAGTAGGTGGCCCGCTTCATCGCACGGGCGTTGCCGCTGCTCACGATGTTGTTCAGCGCAGCCTGCAACAGCAGGTCGCCGGAGCCCTCGGTCTGGGCGCGTTGCTCGATCCGGTCGAACGCCGCAACCATGAGGCTGAAATGTTCATGCTGACGCGGCGTCGCCTCCGACGAGAAAACCTCGATGCAAAACTCGCAGCCCTGAACGTCCAGCGTGCCGTATTCACTCAGCACGAAACGTGCGATCGCATCGGCAGCCGACTCCGGCGAATCGTTCGCGACGTAGGCATCGACGATGGTTTCGAGCTCGGTACTGCCGTTGGGTCCATATTGCACCATTAACTGAAACTGCGCGTCGCTGATGTCGGCGACCGGCTCCTGCGACTGCAGCGCTGCCAGCGGCACCAGGACGGCGCCTGCCGCCAGCGCGAACACACTCATCCGTAATCGGCTCATCTCGGTTCTCCTTTTGTTCGGGTCGAGAATCGATCGCACACGCAGCGAAAGACTCGAGCGATGAGCCATGGCAGAGATCCAGACACTGCGGCTCTCGTTGTTGAAGACACGGCTGGCGATCTGCACCAGCTGCTCGGCATAGCGGTGCGCCGAAGCGCCCGTGCTGATGACGCGATCGTCCGCCGCCTGCTCGGCCTCGAGCCGCAGACGGCGCGCGGCAAACCAGACGAGCGGATTGAACCACTGGAAGACACAACAAAGCTGCGCAAGCGCGCCGGCCAGGTGGTCGTTGCGCGCGATGTGCGCCAGCTCGTGCATGAACGCCCGGTCCTGCTGACTGGCGCTCCAGCGCGCAAACTCCGCCGGGACGACGACGGCCGGGCGAACGAACCCCCAGGCCCAGGGGGAGTGATCGCGATCGCTGCGCAGCAGCACGACATCTCCTCGCAGACCGAACCGAGCGCGGATCGCATCGCTACGCTGCCGCAGCCGCGCATCGTCGAGCGGCTCGAGCGCGCCGAGATGCCGGCGCACGCGGATACGCATGCCGGCGTAACGCAGACCGAGCAGGCATGCCGTGAAGACGTAAAAGATCAGCGCTGCCTGCGCCAGAGTGATGGGCACCGGCTGCGCAGCGGCGTCGACCGCTGCGTCACCGGCTGCAGCGACGCCCACCGCAGCGGCGCGGGAACCCGGAATCGACACGCCGAGTGCATCGCTGTGCGCCGCCGCGGCAGACACGGCAGGGGACGCCGCCGGCTGCAGCACGGCGTACTCCACGAGCGGGGCCGGCAGCGCCAGCTCGAAGCGCGGACCGGCAGCGATGATCAGCGGCAGCAGCGCCACGCCGGCCAGCGTCATCAGCCAGACGGTGTGCCGCTCGGCCGCACTGCGGCGATGCATCAGGACGCTCGCGAGCCAGCCGATGCCGATCAGCACGGCCGACCGCACGGAGACATCGAGCAGCGCCGCCAGCAGCGTGTCAGTCACGGGACTTCTCCCGCGCCGCTTCGATGGCCTGCGCCAGCTCGTCGAGCTCATCCTGGGACAGGTCGTGGGCCGCGATGCCCAGCAACGCGTTCATCGCGCTGGCCGCCGAGCCGTCGAAAAACGTATCGACGGTCCGGCGCAGTGCACTCGCGCGAATGCGCGTGCGCTGCTCGGCCGCCTTGTAGACATAGCGCGGCCCGGATTCCCGGTATTTCAGATGCCCCTGCTCGACGAGGCGCGTCAGCACGGCACGCACGGCCGAGTAGCTCGGCGCGCTGGGCAGCCGCTGCTGGACTTCGCGGGCGCTCGCCTCGCCGAGCTCATAGATGACGTCCATGACCTGGCGCTCGCGGCGCGACAAATGCTCGGATTGGGGCATCGCCCGGACCTCCCATGCTGGAAAATTAGCAATGTGCTAAAAAATTAGCACATTGGGAGGAAATGTCAACCGAGGCGCTCGATTAAGTCACCGAACAGGCTCAGATGATAGGCGTTGATCTTCGCGTACTTCTCGATCTTCTCCGGATTGTTCTCGTGATGCGAGACGATGTACTGACCCGGCGTCAGATCGAAGGGCGACAGTGCGAGCTCAACGCAGCTGCGTACCGCCAGCTCGTCCGTTTCAGGAGATAGATCGGGCTCGCTGGCAGCTCTGACACGTGGCGTTCCTTCCTGCCCGTCCGATATGGGCAAAGCGTCACAATATGGCACCCGCTGGCGGGCGCACCGCCGCGTTCGACCACGCGAAGATTGACTTCGGACAGCGCCTGGTGGATGGTTGCTTAGCAACGCTAAGTAACTGCGCCGGAGGGCAGCCTGTGGCTGACACATATGAATGGCCGATCGGTAGCGGACAGAGCCTCGAGTTCGAGATTCACGACCAGAACGAAAACTGGAGCGACGCACCAGGGCTGTATATTTTCGCCTATCTCTCGGGGGGCACCTGGAAAGCCGTCTATGCAGGACAAGCCGACAGCCTGCAGGCCCGGCTGCCCAATCACGAACGCCTGGATGAGGCCGTCCGCGAAGGCGCGACGCATATTCACGTAATGATCGTTCGCCAGCAGTCACAGCGCGAGGTGTGGGCGCAGGCGCTGATCCGCCATCTCCGACCCCCGCTGAACATGCAGTTCGCTTAAGTCCGCGTGCGCCGGCCGCCTACTGTGCGGCGGCGACTCCGGCGATGATTTCCAGTTCCGGGCGCTGCGTGCGCAGTCGCGCGATGCCCCCCGGTGACACGGCCGTATTCCACAGATACACGGCACGCAGCCGATCGAGCTGCGCCAGCGCTTCGATCGCGGCATCGCTGATCGATGCATTGCCGTAGAGATTCAGCACCTCGAGGTTCTGCAGCTGCGTCACGGCAGCGAGCCCGGCATCGGTCAGATCGTTGTTGCTCAGGCGCAGGCTCGTCAGTGAATCGAACGCGTCGAATCCCGCGAGATCGGCATCGTCGAGGCCGGCCGACTGCAGATCGAGACTGACGATCGAATCCGCCGCCGAACGCAGCGTCTCGAGCTGCGTCGCGTCGAGCTGTGTGCCGACCGAATGCACGCTGACGATGAGGTGCGGGTCCGACTGCGACACCTGGCGCGCGAGAAAGCCCGCCGCAAACAGCGCATCGACGACTGCGGGATCGGCTGCGGCCGAATCACCTGCCGCAGCCACAGACGGCGCTGCGGACCCTGCGAGACCGAGCTCGACGCGCAGATAAGCATCGATGTCCGCCGGGACATCGAGCGCTGCAATGCGCGTGTCGACGGGTGCGTCGGCGTCGATCCACCAGCGCAGAATCTCCGTTTGTTCCGGCGTCAGCGGC
>JASFSB010000086.1:0-7356 GCA_050114615.1 Gammaproteobacteria bacterium | reverse complement strand
TCTGCGCGAAGATTTTTGGTCCGATCAAGGACTATGAATGCCTGTGTGGGAAATACAAGCGTCTGAAGCATCGCGGCGTCGTGTGTGAAAAATGCGGCGTCGAGGTCACGCAGACGAAGGTGCGTCGTGAGCGGATGGGTCATATCGAGCTCGCGAGCCCGGTAGCCCATATCTGGTTCCTGAAATCTCTGCCGTCGCGCATCGGTCTGATGCTCGATATGACGCTGCGCGAGATCGAGCGCATCCTGTACTTCGAGGCGTTCGTGGTGGTCGATCCGGGCATGACGCCATTGGAGCGCGGCCAGCTGCTGACCGATGAGAGCTACCTCGAGGCAATCGAGCAATACGGTGATGAGTTCGATGCTCGAATGGGCGCGGAAGCCGTGCGCGACCTCATGAACACGCTGGAGCTCGATTCGGAGATCAACAAGGTTCGCGACGATATCAACGCGACGAATTCCGAGACTAAGATCAAGCGTTTGTCGAAGCGGCTGAAGCTGCTCGAGTCGTTTTCCGAGTCTGCGAACCGTCCTGAGTGGATGGTCATGACGGTGCTGCCGGTGCTGCCACCGGATCTGCGACCACTCGTGCCGCTCGACGGCGGGCGTTTCGCCACCTCCGATCTCAACGATCTGTATCGTCGGGTGATCAACCGCAATAATCGTCTGCGACGTCTGCTCGAACTCAATGCACCGGACATCATCGTGCGTAACGAGAAGCGCATGTTGCAGGAGTCCGTTGATGCTCTGCTCGACAACGGTCGCCGTGGACGCGCGATTACGGGCACGAACAAGCGGCCGCTCAAGTCACTGGCCGACATGATCAAAGGCAAGCAGGGACGGTTCCGTCAGAACCTGCTCGGTAAGCGAGTCGACTATTCGGGTCGCTCGGTTATCGTCGTCGGCCCGACGCTGCGTCTGCATCAGTGCGGCTTGCCGAAAAAGCTGGCACTCGAATTGTTCAAACCGTTCATCTTTTCCAAGCTCCAGCTGCGCGGCGAAGCGACGACGATCAAGGCGGCCAAGCGCCTCGTCGAGCGCGAAGGGCCTGAAGTCTGGGACATCCTCGAGCAGGTGATTCGAGAGCATCCGGTCATGCTGAACCGCGCACCGACGCTGCACCGGCTCGGAATTCAGGCGTTCGAACCGGTGCTCATCGAAGGTAAGGCGATCCAGCTGCATCCGCTCGTGTGTACGGCATTCAACGCCGATTTCGACGGCGATCAGATGGCTGTTCACGTGCCGTTGTCGATCGAGGCGCAGCTCGAGGCGCGCGCGCTGATGATGGCGAGTAACAATATCCTGTCACCCGCAAACGGTGAGCCGATTATCGTTCCGTCTCAGGATGTCGTGCTCGGCATCTATTACATGACGCGTGATCGTGTCAATGCACTCGGCGAAGGAATGTCGTTCGCCGATATCGACGAAGCGCATCGCGCGTACGAGAACCGCACAGCCGAGCTGCATGCGCGCGTGAAGATTCGCATGCGTGTTCAGGATGAACAAAGCGGTGAAGGCGTCACACGTGTCGTCGACACGACGATTGGTCGCGCGCTGTTGTCAGAGATTCTGCCCGAAGGCCTGAGCTTCGCGCTCATCAACCGGCCGATGAACAAGCGTGCGATTTCGGCGGTCATCAACGCCTGTTACCGACAGCTCGGACTCAAGGACACGGTCGTTTTCGCTGACCAGCTCATGTACATGGGATTCCGCTACGCGACAAAGTCGGGAGTGTCTTTCGGCATCAACGACATGGTCGTGCCAGACGAAAAGGTCGGGATCCTGCAAACGGCTGAAGACGAAGTCAAAGACATCCAGGATCAGTTCAGTGCCGGACTGGTTACAGATGGTGAGCGCTACAATAAGGTCGTCGATATCTGGTCGCGAACGAACGATCAGGTCGCGAAGGCGATGATGGAGAAGCTCAGCGTCGAAGCTGTCACAGACGCTGACGGCAGGGAAGTCAATCAGGAGTCCTTCAATTCCATCTACATGATGGCAGACTCCGGCGCCCGAGGTTCTGCCGCGCAGATACGTCAGCTTGCCGGTATGCGCGGCCTGATGGCAAAGCCGGATGGCTCGATCATCGAAACACCGATCACGGCGAACTTCCGTGAGGGTCTCGACGTCAACCAATACTTCATCTCGACCCATGGTGCACGCAAAGGTCTTGCCGATACTGCGCTTAAGACGGCCAACTCGGGTTATCTGACCCGACGGCTCGTAGACGTTGCTCAGGACCTCGTCGTAACCGAAGACGATTGCGGCACGACGACGGGATTGCTGATGACGCCGCTCGTCGAGGGCGGGGATGTGGTCGAACCGCTGCGCGAGCGCGTACTGGGTCGGGTGGTTGCACAGGACGTCATGTCGCCTGGCGGTGACAAGGTCCTGATCGAGGCCGGTCAGTTGCTCGATGAAGAGGGCGTCAGGCTCGTCGAGGAACTGTCGATCGATCAGATCGTCGTGCGCTCACCGATAACCTGTGCGACGCAGTATGGTGTCTGCGCACAGTGCTACGGCCGTGATCTTGCCCGCGGGCACCTCGTCAATCGCGGCGAATCCGTCGGCGTGATCGCAGCACAGTCGATCGGCGAGCCAGGCACACAGCTGACGATGCGCACATTCCATATCGGTGGCGCGGCATCCCGATCGGCGGCTGCCGACAGGGTCGAAGTGAAAACTGCCGGTACGATCCGACTGACGAACGTGAAGACGATCACGCATGCCGACAAGGGGCATGTCATCGTCACTTCACGTTCGGGCGAAGTCGCCATCGTCGATGAACTCGGTCGTGAGCGGGAACGATACAAGGTGCCCTACGGCGCGCAGCTCTCCGCGATCGATGGCGATCCGGTTACGATCGGTCAGGTCGTTGCAACCTGGGATCCGCACACTCATCCGGTCGTCACCGAAGTGAGCGGCACGCTGCAGTTCGATGACTTCATCGATGGCGTGACCGTTACGACGCAGGTTGACGATATTACCGGACTGAGCAGCATCGTCGTGCTCGATGCGGCCCAGCGCGGCAGTACTGATTATCGGCCGACAGCCAGACTCGTCGACGACGAAGGCAACGCGATCAATTTCCCGAATACAGATATCCCCGCCGCGTATGCATTGCCGTCGGGTGCGGTCATCAGCCTCGAAGCCGGCGGTCACGCAGTCGTGGGCGACGTGCTGGCGCGACTGCCCCAGGAAAGCTCCAAGACTCGCGATATCACCGGCGGTTTGCCGCGCGTTGCCGATCTGTTCGAAGCGCGGCGACCCAAGGAGCCGGCAATTCTTGCCGAGCGTACCGGCACCGTCAGTTTCGGCAAGGAAACCAAGGGTAAGCGACGTCTGGTTATTACCGGCGAGGAAGGCGAGCACTACGAGGAGCTGATTCCCAAGTGGCGACACCTGAATGTGTTCGAGGGCGAAAAGGTCATTCGCGGCGAGAATATCGCCGACGGTGAGCCGAATCCGCACGACATCCTCAGGCTCCGCGGTGTCGAAGCGCTCGCCGAGTATCTCGTGAAGGAAATCCAGGACGTTTACCGGCTCCAGGGTGTGAAGATCAACGACAAGCACATCGAGGTCATCATTCGCCAGATGCTGCGCAAGGTCGAGATTTCCGCGTCCGGTGAAACGAAGTTCCTGCGTGGCGAGCAGGTCGACAAGGCGCGTGTGCTCGAAGCCAACGCCGCTGTCGAGGCGCGCTCGGAAGAGCCTGCCGAGTTCGAGCCGGTACTGCTTGGAATCACGAAAGCATCGCTGGCAACCGAGTCGTTCATCTCGGCAGCGTCGTTCCAGGAGACGACGCGTGTGCTGACAGAAGCCGCCGTGCGTGGTTTGCGGGACGATCTGCGCGGACTGAAAGAGAACGTCATCGTGGGTCGGCTGATTCCGGCCGGCACGGGATATGCGTACCACGAGGAGCGCCGCCGTACCCAGGAGGACATTCTCGCCGCCGAGCTCAAGGAACTCGATGCGGCACAGCAGCGCGAAGAAGCCGCCAGCGAGTCCGCGGAATCGGCGGAGACTGCCGAGCAGGCCGATGCGGACGACGCAGCGGCCGAGGCAGGGATGGAATGAGCGACGAAAACGGTGGGCCTGGCGGCGTCGCAGTTGACGTTGCCGGCGGGCATACCTAGAATTCGCCGGCTCTCGAACAGGTAAAAAAATCAGGTATGGCAACGACCAACCAACTCGTCCGCAGGCCTCGCTCGACAAAACGCGCGAAGAGCAACGTGCCGGCACTGGCAGCCTGCCCGCAAAAGCGTGGTGTGTGCACCCGTGTCTATACGACGACGCCGAAGAAACCGAATTCGGCCATGCGTAAGGTTGCCCGTGTCCGGCTCACCAACGGTTTCGAGGTCACGAGCTACATTGGCGGCGAGGGACACAATCTTCAGGAGCACTCGGTGGTTCTGATTCGTGGCGGGCGAGTGAAGGATCTGCCCGGTGTTCGTTACCACACTGTTCGTGGCACGCTCGACTGCGCCGGTGTCGGCGACAGGAAGCAGGCTCGTTCCAAGTACGGCGCCAAGCGGCCGAAGGGCTAAGATCGATGTCGAGAAGAAATCAGGCACCGCGCCGCAGGATTCTGCCGGACCCGAAGTACGGCAATCAGATGCTCGCGAAGTTCGTCAACATGGTCATGCACAGCGGTAAGAAGTCCGTCGCTGAGCGGATCGTTTATGGGGCGATCGATCGAATCTCCGAGCGCACCGGCCAGGACAGCGATCGAGCGCTCGAGCTGCTGGGTCAGGCGCTGGAAAACATCAAGCCTGCAGTCGAAGTGAAATCGAGACGCGTCGGCGGCGCAACCTACCAGGTGCCGACCGAGGTCCGTGCGACTCGCCGGGAAACGCTCGCCATGCGCTGGGTCATTGAGGCGGCGCGCAAACGATCGGAGAAGTCGATGGCGCAACGGCTCGCAAACGAATTGCTGGATGCTGCTGAGAATCGGGGCACTGCCGTCAAGAAGCGCGAAGACACGCATCGTATGGCTGAAGCCAATCGTGCTTTCGCGCACTACCGTTGGTAGTCCGTTCGCAGATCGCTGCGTCCGCCCGTTTCTGCCAGCTTTAGAATAGTCGATGCCAGCGAGATTCAGACGTGGCACGGAAGACTCCTCTCGAGCACTACCGCAATATCGGTATCATGGCGCATATCGATGCCGGCAAGACCACCACGACTGAACGAATCCTCTTCTACACGGGCGTCTCCCACAAGATGGGTGAAGTCCATGACGGCGCTGCGGTCATGGACTGGATGGAACAGGAACAGGAACGCGGGATTACGATCACGTCCGCTGCGACGACCTGTTTCTGGTCCGGCATGGACCGTTCCATGCCCGTGCATCGCATCAACATCATCGATACGCCGGGACACGTCGATTTCACGATAGAAGTCGAGCGCAGCCTGCGAGTGCTCGACGGCGCGGTAGCGGTTTTCTGCGCGGTCGGCGGCGTCGAGCCGCAGTCAGAGACGGTCTGGCGTCAGGCCAACAAATACCATGTGCCGCGACTCGCCTTCGTCAACAAGATGGATCGCGCCGGAGCAGATTTTCTGCGTGTCGTCCGGCAAATAAAAACGCGTCTGGCAGCGACGCCGGTGGTGATGCAGCTGCCGATCGGTGCGGAAGACAGTTTTCGCGGCGTCATCGATCTCGTTGCAATGAAGGCGATCGAGTGGGACGACGAAACCCGGGGCGTCAATTTCACAGAGTCTGACATTCCTGAAAGTCTGCTGGCGGAAGCGCGAAAGCACCGCGAGGCGCTGCTCGAGGCGGCGGCGGAAGCCGATGAGGCGCTGCTGGAGAAGTACCTCGAGACCGGAGATCTGGATGCCGAAGCGATTCGTTTCGGTATACGCAAGCGGTGTCTCGCGAGCGAACTGGTGCCGGTGTTCTGCGGCAGTGCTTTCAAGAACAAGGGCGTGCAGGCGGTGCTCGATGCCGTGATCTGGTACCTTCCCTCGCCTGCTGACTGTCCGCCGATCGGCGGCGTGCTCGAGGATGGCAGTCACGGTGAACGCGCATCGTCGGACGACGAACCGTTTGCTGCGCTGGCTTTCAAGATTGCCTCCGACCCATATGTGGGCAGCCTGACTTTTTTCCGTGTCTATTCAGGTGTCCTCAAAGCCGGGGAATTCGTTTACAACTCAGTGAAAAACAAGCGCGAACGGATCGGTCGCATTTTGCAGATGCACGCGAACGACCGGGCCGAGCTGAAGGAAGTCCGCGCAGGAGAGATCGCGGCGGCCGTCGGGCTCAAGGATGTCACGACGGGCGACACGCTCGTCGATCAAAGCGCGATCATCACGCTCGAGCGAATGGATTTTCCCGATCCGGTCATTTCCGTCGCGGTTGAGCCGAAGACCAAGGCCGATCAGGAAAAGATGGGTATCGCGCTCGGCAAACTCGCGCGCGAGGATCCGTCATTCCGGGTCTCCAGTGACGAGGAGTCCGGACAGACGATCATTTCAGGCATGGGCGAGCTGCATCTCGATATCATCGTCGATCGAATGAAGCGCGAATTCAGCGTCGAGGCCAATGTCGGCAAGCCTCAGGTGGCTTACCGTGAAACGATCAAAGGCAGCGCCGAGCAGGAGGGCAGGTTCGTCAGGCAGTCCGGCGGACGCGGCCAGTACGGGCATGTGTATCTGCGCCTGGAGCCCAGGGAGCCCGGCACCGGTTACGAGTTCGTCAACGCGATTGTCGGCGGCGTGATACCGAAGGAATATATCCCGGCGGTCGACAAAGGCATTCAGGAGGCGATGGAAGGCGGCGTACTCGCTGGTTATCCGGTGGTCGACGTCAGGGCCACGCTCTACGACGGTTCGTACCACGATGTGGACTCCAGCGAGATTGCCTTTAAAATCGCCGGCTCGATGGCGTTTCGCGAAGGCGCACGGCGGGCCGGGACCGTACTGCTGGAACCGGTCATGAAGGTCGAAGTCGTGACGCCGGAGGAATACATGGGTGACGTCAACGGCGATCTGAGTCGCCGCCGCGGCATGTTGCAGGGGCTGGAAGACACGCCCGCCGGAAAAATCATCAGAGCCGAGGTGCCGCTGGCTGAGATGTTTGGCTATGCGACCAACGTCAGGTCGATGAGTCAGGGGCGCGCGACTTACACGATGGAGTTTGCGCACTACGCTGAAGTGCCGGGTAACGTCGCAGACGAAATCATCAAGAGCAGAACGTAACGACTTTTTCACAGATACAGAAACCAGGGCCAGGAATACAAAGAGGTAACTTACGGTGTCCAAGTCAAAATTTGAGCGGACGAAGCCGCATGTGAATGTGGGAACGATTGGTCATGTTGACCATGGTAAGACGACGCTGACGGCGGCGCTGACGACGGTG
>JASFSB010000085.1:0-7371 GCA_050114615.1 Gammaproteobacteria bacterium | reverse complement strand
TCTGGAGATCGTGAATCCTGTCGTCGAGGGATCGGTGCGGGCTCGCCAGGACAGACGCAAAGATACTGCCGGTAATACGGTCTTACCCGTCGTGATTCACGGCGATGCCGCCGTGGCTGGTCAGGGCGTCGTTGCCGAAACGCTGCAGATGTCGCAAACACGTGCGTTTTATACGGGCGGCACGATTCACATCGTGATCAATAATCAGATCGGTTTTACGACCAGCAACGTTCAGGACAGCCGCTCCACGCCGTATTGCTCTGACATCGCAAAGATGGTCGAAGCACCGGTATTCCATGTCAACGGCGACGACCCCGAAGCGGCTGTCAGCGCGATGCGGATGGCGCTGCGCTATCGACAGGTTTTTCACAAGGACGTCGTCATCGATCTCGTGTGTTATCGGCGCCTCGGGCACAACGAGGCAGATGAGCCGTCAGCCACTCAACCGGTCATGTATCGGGCGATCAAGACGCATCCGACGTCGCTGGCGATCTATGCGAATCGCCTGATCGACGAAGGCGTCGCGTCACCGGATGACGTACGCGCTCTGGCCGACGGCTATCGTGATTGTCTCGATGAAGGGCTCAGTCCCAACGAATATGCGCTCGGCATGATCGGCAACAAGTACACGGTCGACTGGTCGCGTTATCAGCAGGACTCCCTGGAGACATTCGTCGACACGAGCGTGGCGAAAGCAGAAGTCGATCGACTCGCACAGCAGATCATCGCGCTTCCAGAAGGGTTCGATCTGCATCCGCGCGTGGCACGCATCGTCGACGATCGTCGCAGGATGGGTGCCGACGAGCTGCCGATGGACTGGGGCTTCGCCGAAAACATGGCGTACGCCACGTTGCTGGCGGAAAACTACAACGTTCGGCTGATCGGGCAGGACAGCCGCCGCGGGACCTTCTTCCATCGCCACGTTGCTTTGTACAACAGCGAAGACGCGACGATGCACGTGCCGCTCGAACACATCGCAGACGATCCCCGCGCTTTCACGGTTACCGATTCGCTGCTGTCGGAAGAAGCCGTGCTTGGCTTCGAATACGGTTACAGCACAACCTCACCCGATTCGCTCGTCATCTGGGAAGCTCAGTTCGGGGATTTCGTCAATGGCGCTCAGGTCGTCATCGATCAGTTCATTAGCTCGGGCGAAGCGAAGTGGGGCAGATTGTCGGCTTTGACGATGTTCCTGCCGCACGGATATGAAGGGCAGGGGCCGGAACATTCCTCGGCACGACTCGAACGTTTTCTGCAGCTTTGTGCTGAGCACAACATGCAGGTTGTCGTGCCATCGACACCAGCGCAGATGTTTCATCTGCTGCGCCGTCAGATGATTCGGTCGCTGCGCAAGCCTCTCATCGTGTTCACACCGAAGAGCCTGCTGCGCCATCCTGCATCGACGTCACCGCTGTCGGATCTCAGTGATGGCCGCTTCCGCAGCCTGATCGACGACGTCGCTGAGATCGAAACCGATGCGGTGACTCGAGTCGTATTTTGCAGCGGGAAGCTCTACTACGAACTGGCTGAGGCACGGCGCAAAGAACACATCGACAATGTTGCACTGGTCAGGATCGAGGAACTGTATCCGTTCCCGATCGACGAGTATGCCGCTACGATCGAGCGCTATCACAACGCTGCCGAGATCGTGTGGTGCCAGGAAGAGCCGCAAAATCAGGGCGCGTGGTACCAGATTCGTCATCGCCTTCAGGAGCCACTGACCGCGCATCACCAGCTCTTTTATGCGGGTCGACCAGGTGCCGCTGCGCCGGCGCCGGGTATCCATCGCCTGCATCTGCGTCAACAACAAGCGCTCGTAGCCGCCGCTTTGACCGCGAGCACCAATGAACATCTGAGTTCTTTGTCCGAGCACGGCTGATCGACGGAGAAGATTCCTGTGAGTATAGAAGTCAAAGTTCCGCCCCTCCCCGAGTCGGTCGCCGACGCGACGCTCGTGACCTGGCACCACAAAGCCGGTGACAGCGTGCGGCGCGACGACAACCTGGTCGACCTGGAAACAGATAAGGTTGTGCTCGAAGTGCCGGCACCGAGCGACGGCGTGTTGCGCGAAATCAAAATCGCCGACGGAACGACGGTCACTGCCGGGGAAGTCCTCGCCGTGCTCGAACCAGGCGAAGTGGCCGAAGCGCAGCCCGCTGCCGAGAAGCCGGCTCAGGAGAAGGCCACGAAGGAAAACGCCGCGCCGGCTGCAGAGGCCGATTCAGCACCCGCTGCAGCACCAGAGCCGGAAGTCGGTCAGAGAATGGGCCCCGCCGTGCGTGCGCTCGTCGAGGAGCATGCCCTGAATCCTTCGAGCATCAGCGGAACGGGTCGCGATGGCCGAATTACGAAGTCCGATGTTCTGAGCCACATCGAGTCCGGCAGTGCCGGGGATTCGCGGCCGATGCACGCCCCGCAGCCGGGCGGATACGGGCGCTCGGAACAGCGTGTCCCGATGACGCGGCTGCGCGCTCGCGTGGCTGAACGGCTTGTCGAAGTCCAGCGGAACGCTGCGTTACTGACGACGTTCAATGAAGTCGACATGTCAGCGATTATCGCGCTGCGCAGGCAATACCAGGAAGAATTCGTAAAGCGCCACGAGATCAAGCTTGGTTTCATGTCTTTCTTCGTACGCGCGAGCATCGAGGCACTGCGTGCGTATCCCGTTTTGAACGCTGCGGTCGATGGTACCGATATCGTCTACCATGAGTACTTCGACATCGGCGTCGCGGTTTCGACGGACCGTGGCCTGCTCGTGCCCGTCATCCGCGACGCGCACAATCTGAGTCTGGCCGGTATCGAGAAGGCAATCGCCGATTTCGGTCAACGCGCCAGGACCGGCGAGATTAGTATGGAGGATCTGACCGGCGGGACGTTCACGATCACTAACGGCGGCATCTTCGGCTCGATGATGTCCACTCCCATTCTCAATCCGCCACAGAGCGGAATCCTGGGAATGCACTCGATCACGGAACGCGCCGTAGTGGTAGACGGCGAAATCACAGCCCGACCGATGATGTATGTTGCGCTGACTTACGATCACCGCATCGTCGATGGCCGGGAAGCCGTGCAGTTTCTCGTGCATATCAAGCGGCAGCTCGAGGATCCTGCGCGACTCGTGCTGCAGATATGATCGCCTGCTTTCATTCGCATTCGAAGTTATTTCGGCTGGAAAGATTTAGAAATGTCCAATACACAGTTTGATGTCGTCGTTATCGGCGGCGGCCCTGCAGGGTATCCGGCGGCCATCAGAGCTGCACAACTCGGAAAGCGTGTTGCCTGCGTCGACGAATGGACCAACGCCGACGGCACGTTGCCATTCGGCGGTACCTGTCTGAATGTAGGCTGCATTCCCTCGAAAGCACTGCTGGAATCATCCGAGCTCTACCATCGTGCAGCGCACGAGTTTGCGTCGCACGGGATCGAAGCATCCGGTCTTGGCTTCAACGTCGAAGCCATGCAAAAACGAAAAACCGGTATCGTCCGTCAGCTCACAATGGGCATCGAGGCGCTGTTCAAGGCCTCGGGTGTCACGGGCATCAAAGGCCACGGGCGATTGCTGAGCGGTCGTCGTGTCGAAGTGACGTCGAGCGATGGAGGCAAGCAGGTCCTGGAGGCGGAGCATGTCGTGCTGGCGACTGGTTCGACACCGATCGACATCCCGAGCGCACGTTTCGACGGCAAAATGATCGTGGATTCTTCCGGTGCGCTCGCATTCGATGCCGTTCCTGAGCGACTGGGTGTCATCGGGGCAGGCGTCATCGGTCTCGAGCTCGGCAGTGTCTGGGGCCGCCTGGGTGCCGAAGTCGTGTTGCTCGAAGCGCTCGATGAGTTTCTGCCGATGGTAGATCAGCAGATCGCCGCTGATGCACTGCGCCAGTTCAAAAAGCAGGGTCTGGATATTCGACTCGGTTCACGCGTGACGAATGCTGCCGTGCAGGGCAACGTGGTCGTCGTCGACTACGAGGCGAACGGCGAACCGCAGAAACTCGAGGTTGACAAGCTCATCGTATGCGTCGGGCGACGGCCGGTTACGGATGACCTGCTGGATGACGGGACAGGTGTTTCGCTCGATGAGCGCGGTTTCATCGTCGTCGATGAGAAATGCCGAACCGGCGCGCAGAATGTCTGGGCAGTGGGTGATGTCGTCCGCGGACCGATGCTGGCCCATAAGGGAACCGAAGAGGGCGTGATGGTCGCTGAGCTGATCGCCGGGGAGTATGCGCAGGTTAACTATGAGGCGATTCCTTCAGTGATTTATACGGCCCCGGAGATCGCCTGGGTCGGCAAGACGGAGGAGCAGGTCCGGGAAGCCGGTATCGACTACAAGATCGGTACGTTCAATTTTGCCGCCAATGGGCGCGCCAAGGCGCTGGCTCAGCAGGCGGGCCTGGTCAAAGTGGTCGTCGACAAGCGTCACGACGAGATCCTCGGCGTCCACATTGTCGGGCCATTCGCCGGTGAACTGATTGCCGAGGCGGTGCTGGCCATCGAGTTCCAGGCGTCTGCTGAGGATCTGCAACGCACCGTTCATGCCCACCCGACACTCAGCGAAGCGCTGCATGAGGCGGCGCTGGCAGCGGATAAGCACGCGATTCACGCGATCAATCGCTGACGTCGCTTCGCTCGCAAGACGCGGCCGAATCCCGGTATCATAGGCGAATCAGGCACGTAGCCTGAATCGGAGTTTAGATATGCGTTCGCGCCGGGTTGGGGCCCGATGCTGCGGACGTCAGGGTTTCAGCTCGTCTGGAGTGCGTGCCTATGGCTGGCCATAGCAAATGGGCCAACATTCGCTTCAAGAAAGGCGCTAAGGATGCCAGGCGCGGTAAGCTTTTCACAAAGCTGATTCGCGAAATTACCGTGGCCGCGAAGGAAGCCGGCGGCGACCCGGGTGCCAATCCCCGATTGCGTCTCGCGATCGACAAGGCGAAGGCGCAAAGCGTGCCGAAGGACAGTATCGACCGCGCCGTCAGCCGCGGTACCGGTGAGCTCGATGGCGAGAATTACGAAGAAGTCCGCTATGAGGGTTACGGGCCGAATGGCGTTGCGGTCATGGTCGATTGTCTCACCGACAATCGAAATCGTACCGTCGCAGACGTTCGCCACGCGTTCGCGAAGTACGGCGGCAATCTCGGCGCGGACGGTTCGGTCGCTTATCTGTTCGATCACGTCGGATTGCTGACGTACGCCCCGGGTGCCGATGAGGAATCGATCATGGAGGCGGCGATCGACGGCGGGGCGATCGACGTCGTGGTGGGCGACGATACCTCGATCGAGGTCATTTGCGCGCCGGAGGATCACGCTGGCCTGCACGAAGCAATGGTGCAGAGCAATCTCGAGCCGGAGACATCCGAAATCACGATGAGGGCGTCGACTCGCGCGGAAGTCGACGCGGATGTGGCTGAATCGCTGCTTAGGATGCTGGAGTTGCTCGACGATCTCGACGACGTTCAGCAGGTCTATTCGAATGCCGATTTTCCCGAGGAACTTCTGAGCGAATCTGCCTGAATGAGCGCCAGCGTACGCATTTTGGGTATTGACCCCGGATCGCAGGTCACCGGATACGGCATTGTCGATGCCGGCGTCAGAGCGACGCAGGTCGTCGCATGGGGCAGCATTCGTACCCGGGGCGATCATGCACAGCGGCTGAAGGATATTTTCGAGGCGTTCGATGGCATCGTTCGCGAATATCAGCCTGCCGAGATCGCGATCGAGCGCGTGTTTTTGCATCGCAACGCAGACAGCGCGCTGAAGCTCGGTCAGGCGCGTGCCGCCGCGTTGTGCGGCACGTTCGGTGTCGCGGCGGATGTTCACGAATACAGCCCCAGGCATATCAAGAAGGCTGTCGTCGGTACCGGCAGCGCCGAGAAGTCGCAGGTCCAGCAGATGATCGGCATGTTGCTCGGAATCAGGGAATCCATTCAGGCAGATGCAGCCGATGCGCTTGCCGTCGCAGTGTGTCATGCCCACTCGCGTGGAACCCATGCGATGCTCCTGTCGGCAGCACGGGCATGATCGGTCATCTGGAAGGCGTGCTGGAGAGCAAGCGTCCGCCCTGGCTGACGGTGGACGTCGGCGGCGTTGGCTATGAGCTCGAGGCGCCGATGTCCACGTTCTATGCGTTGCCTTCCGTCGGTGAGCGTGTGCGCCTCGTCACGCATCTGCTGGTGCGTGAAGACGCGCAGCTGCTGTACGGTTTCAAGACGGACGACGAGCGTGAATTGTTTCGCCGTCTGATCAGGGTTTCCGGTATCGGCGCACGAATCGCACTGGGCGTGCTGTCCAGCTCGACGGTCGATGGTTTCTATGACTGTGTCCGGCACAAGGATCTGGCCAGTCTGACGAAGGTGCCGGGCGTCGGCAGGAAGACTGCGGAGCGGCTGCTGGTGGAGATGGGCGACCGGCTACCTGAACAGACGCTGCCGCGGGTCAACGGTACGGAACCCGCCGGCGCCGAGAGCGAGGCGCAGCACGCGCTCGTTGCGCTCGGGTACAGGCCGGCTGAGGTGCTGCGCATGCTGAAGGCACTCGATGTGACCGCGATGCGTACTGAAGACATCATTCGCGAGGCATTGCGGCGCGCTCATGGTTGACGGCAACGCAGAAAAAGCAGGAGTCCTCGATGTGAACGCCGGCAGCGGCGAAGACGCGTTCGATCTTGCCGTGCGGCCGCGCACGCTCGCGGAGTATGTCGGGCAGCCGCGCGTCAAGGAGCAGATGCAGATCTTTATCGAGGCCGCGCGACGCCGAAAAGACGCACTGGATCATACGCTCGTATTCGGGCCGCCCGGCCTCGGAAAGACGACGCTTGCGCACATCATTGCGAATGAGCTCGATGTGACCTTGCACCAGACGTCGGGTCCGGTGCTGGAGCGCCCTGGTGATCTCGCGTCTTTGCTGACTAAACTCGAACCGAACGACGTCTTATTCATCGACGAAATTCATCGGCTCAGCACCGTTGTGGAGGAAGTGCTCTACCCCGCGCTCGAAGACTTCCAGCTGGACATCATGATCGGCGAAGGCGTCGGCGCACGTTCCATTAAGGTCGATTTGCCGCCTTTCACGCTCGTTGGCGCCACAACGCGGGCCGGGCTGCTGACGTCGCCTTTGCGCGATCGTTTCGGGATTGCGCAGCATCTGGACTTCTATGACACGGAGCAGCTGGCCAGTATCGCTCTGCGATCGGCACGGATCCTGGGTCTGCCGATGGACGAGCCCGGAGCACGCCAGATCGCGAAACGGTCGCGCGGGACTGCGCGTATCGCCATTCGCCTGGTCAGGCGGGTGCGGGATTATGCTGAGGTTAGAGCCGATGGTCGCGTCAACGAGTCCGTCGCTCGCGAGGCCATGGATCTGCTGGAAGTCGAT
>JASFSB010000084.1:0-7504 GCA_050114615.1 Gammaproteobacteria bacterium | reverse complement strand
TACGCCATTGAGTTTTTCGGGCTCGATCGGTGCGAAGCGATCGACCACGCCGCGCGTTCCGAAATCCGGCGAGCACGACGACCAGATCGCCCCGATGCTCGTCGTCGCCAGCATCGCGACGACGGTCTCCGGCAGGTTCGGCAGCAGCCCGGCCACGCGGTCGCCGGGCCCGAGCCCCAGTGCGCGGAACTGTGCCGCCGCCGCGGCCACAGCGGCGCGCAGTTGTGCGCGTGTCAGCTCTCGACGCTCGCCGCGCTCATTACGAAAGACGATTGCAGGACTGTCCGGATCGCCCGCGAGCAGGTTTTCGGCGAAATTCAGTCTGGCCTGCGGAAACCAGCGCGCACCGGGCATTCGGTGCGCCGAGGAGACTTCGATCGCGCCTTTCTCGCTCGCAATGACACCGGTGAAATCCCACAATCGTGACCAGAAGCGCCCACGCTCGGCAGTACTCCAGCGGTGCAGCGCAGCATAGTCATCGGCGCGTGATTCCTCATGAACAAAATCGATGAAGCGCTGCATCGCGCTTGCACTCGCGGTTTCGATCGACGGTCGCCACAACGGCGCGCTGTGGTTCGCGGACGCAGCAGAGGCAGCAGGCGCCGCTGCGGCTTGCTCCGCGACCGGCAGTATGGCCGTTGCCGCCGGTTCGAGGTCGGGTTCGTCGAGGTGTTCGAGCAGCGCGCGCCGGGCCGCGGCGACGAGCGCGGGAAGGCCCGGGAAGTCGGCCGGCTGCAACGGTTCGCAAACGTGGATACCGACGGGCCCGGGGCGCGGCAGCATCGTGCCTGAGGGCATTTTCGCGCGTGCACCGTGAATGGCGACTGGCAAGATCGGCAGGTTGCCGCTGATCGCGGCCGCGAAAGCACCGGTGTGAAAATGTTCGAGTCCGGGCCGCTCGTCGAATGTGCCCTCCGGGAATACGACCAGCGTCCAGCCGCGATGCGCCGTTTCGACCAGTCGTCGGGCCATTCTGCGACGATCTCCCGGGTTTCGCCGGTCGACGAACTCGGCGGCGATCTGCTTGAGTACGAAACCCGCGACCGGGACGCTGGCCATCTCCTGCTTGATCAGGAAAGCGAATCGCGCTGGCAGTGCGGCGGTCAGGATGATGCCATCGAGATAACTCGAGTGATTGGCTATGACGATGCAGGGGAACTCCGCGGGAATGTGCCAGCCGCTGTGTCTGACCGATGCGCCGGCGAGCCAGCATACGGCCTGTGCGCCTGCCTTCACCAACACTCGGCGGCGCATGATTCCCGGCGTGATGCACAGCAAAATCGCCACGGGCACGACGACGATCAGCAGCGCCATCCAGGCGTAGCAGCCGTACAGCGCTCGCGTTGCGGCACGGAATGAATGCGAAACGGACACGGTTATGTCAAAGCAGGAATTATGATGAGCGTCATGTGGAGCAGTTTTTATGCGGTTTTCTGTGATCCAGGTCTCTTTATGTTAATGCTGACGGGCGATTGTGATAGCCATCACGCAGTTCCAAAGGTCCGTTACGCATACTGCGCAGGCCCTGAAGGCAACTCGTAATCATACAAGGTAGAGCTATCAACTCACTGATTATATTGAGTTTCGGTTTGCGGGATTCGAACTTGTCACAGGTCAACTAATGGGTGCGCCACAACAACGGCAAGGATGCCGGTAATGGCCGCGGGCGAGTAGGGACAGACGCTACAAAGATGGCACACAACTTCTTGCACAACGATTCCTCCGATTCGGGTGACAGCTTGGGGCGAAATCCGAAAACGGTCATTGACAGATTTCTCGATGCCATCTGGATGGAGCGTGGTCTGTCCGAGAACACGCTGGGCGCATATCGAGCAGATCTGATGGCGCTGAATAACCGGCTCGACGAGCGCGGTATCAACCTCATTGAGGCCAGTCGCGCCGATGTCATGGATTATATTTCCTGGCGCGTCGAGGGTGGCGCCAAGCCCCGCTCGACAGCCCGGCAACTGTCGAGCTTCCGCCGCTTCTTCCGTTATCTGCTGCGCGAAGGCGTCCGCACGGAAGACCCGACGGCGCAGATCGCGATGCCCAAGATAGGGCGCGCGTTGCCGCAGTCGCTTTCCGAAGAGGAAGTCGAGGCGCTGCTGGGAGCGCCGAATGTGGCCGATCCGCTGGGTCACCGTGACCGTACCATGCTCGAAGTCCTGTACGCGGCCGGTGTCAGAGTCTCAGAGCTCATCAACCTGAAACTCAGTCAGATCAATCTGAATCAGGGTGTCCTGCGCATCATCGGCAAGGGTGATCGCGAGCGGCTGATTCCGATGGGCGACGAAGCGCAGGACTGGCTGCGGGAGTTTATCGCCGGACCGCGCGTCGAGATCCTGCTCGAGCGTCAGACGGAATATCTGTTCCCCACGCGGCGCGGCGACCGCATGACGCGGCAGGCTTTCTGGCACATCATCAAGCGTTATGCCAAAAAAGCCGGCATTCAGAAAAAGCTGTCGCCCCATACGCTGCGACATGCCTTTGCGACGCATTTGCTCAACAACGGGGCCGATCTTCGTGTGGTACAGCTGCTGCTCGGCCACAGTGACGTTTCCACGACGCAGATCTATACGCATGTCGCGCGCGAACGCATGAAGGAGCTGCACAGCCGCCATCACCCGCGCGGCTGAGCGGAGGCGAAACTTTCACCGCGCTCGAACGGTCTTTTGATAGAATCCTCTGAAGTTCGAGGCAATCGGCCCGGGAGCGATCGTGAAGAAGACATCCGCATTTGCCGCCTCCGCACTGCTTAGCGCGGCCCTGCTGACGAGCGCCACAGCGCAGCCGAGCAAGGAAGAAATCGCCGCAACGCTCAACAATGTCAGCGCCGAGGACATCACCGACTCACCGTTGCCCGGCGTATACCAGGTGCAGGTCGGATCCCGGGTCGCGTACGTTTCTCAGGATGGCCGATACCTGTTGCAGGGAGACCTGTACGATCTGGAAACCAGCCGTAATCTGACCGAGGTCACGCGCGCTTCGTCACGAATCGACATGCTTGCAGGTGTCCCTGCGGACCAGATGATGGTTTTTTCGCCTGCAGACGGGGAGCCGAAACACACGATAACGATCTTCACGGATATCGATTGTGGCTACTGCCGGCAGTTTCATCGCGAGATTGAGCAGGTCAATAATCTCGGCATCGAGGTGCACTATCTGTTCTATCCGCGCACCGGCCCGAACACGGATTCCTGGGCCAAGGCAGAGAAGGTCTGGTGTTCCGGTCCCGACCTGCGCAATGCCGCACTGACGCGCGCGAAGCTCGGTGGCCAGGTACCGGATGCGACGTGCGACACGAATCCGGTCGGCTCGCACTGGGATCTCGGCCACGAAATCGGCGTTACCGGCACGCCATCGGTCATCGCCGCCAATGGCGAGATCATCGGGGGCTATATGGCACCGGATATGCTTCTGCAGCGCCTGGACAGCCTAAGCCAGTAACCGACCCGTCTTTAGCGTGCCCATCGGCTCCTGCCGGTGCTGGCGACGCGGCGGTATTCTCCGCTAGGCTAACGCCATGGAGTGGATCAGCTCACCGGATGCCTGGGCAGCGCTTACGACGCTGACGCTGCTGGAAATCGTTCTCGGCATCGACAATATCGTATTCATCAGTATTCTCGTCGGGCGCCTGCCGGAGGCACAGCGACAACGTGCACGCGTCATTGGTCTGGGTCTCGCGATGGGAATGCGGATCCTGCTGCTGTTGCTGATCACGCTGATCATGCGCCTGCAGGCGCCGCTGTTTACCGTTTGGACCGCTGCCATATCCGGCCGCGATCTGATACTGCTCGGGGGCGGGCTGTTCCTGATAGCCAAGGCGACGCTCGAGATTCATGACGCGCTCGAAGGACCGGAACAGCATCACGAGCACGCCGCGGCTGCAGGATTTATCGCGACGATCGTGCAGATCGGCCTGATCGATATCGTGTTCTCGCTTGATTCGGTCATCACCGCGGTCGGGATGGCAGAGCACATTCCGGTCATGATTATCGCCATCGTGCTCGCAGTCGGCGTCATGATGCTGTCTGCGAAAGCGATCGGAGATTTCGTCGATGATCACCCGACGGTAAAGATGCTGGCCCTGAGTTTCCTCGTCCTGATCGGCGTTGCGCTGATCGGTGAGGGCCTCGACCTGCACATACCCAAAGGCTACATATACTTCGCGATGGCGTTTTCGATTGTGGTGGAAGTGCTCAATCTGGCGGTGCGTCGGCGCCGCAAGCCGGTCGTATTACACAAACGTGAGCTCTAGGAGGTGCCCATTGGCTAATCAGAAAACCAGGCTCGCATGGCTGTCGATAGTTGCAGGTGGCTCGATACTCGCCTGCAGCGGCGGGCATGCGCAGGCGCCGGAACCCGGACCCTGCGCGACGACGCAACAGGAGCTGAACGCGAACAAGCAGCTGTTGCTCGATTTCTTCGCCTCCGGACATCTGTCCAGGGAAGAACGATCTGAGCGATTTCAGACCGAGGACTACGTGCAGCACAATCCACGCTTGCTGCGAATCGATGAGATTACTGGTGCGACCGGACGGCAATCCTGGATTCAGGGCTTTCTCGAGGCAGAGCGCCGCGGCGTCCGCCTGGTCGACCTGGGAGGCATCCGTCTGACGGATCAGCCGATCATCCTGATGGCGGAGTGCGATCTGGTCACTGCGATTTACCGCGGCGAGTTGCAGGATCCGGATGACCCGAGCCGCACCTATGAGGCATTCGCTTTCGAGACCGTACGTGTGCGTGACGGGAAGTTTGCCGAACACTGGGATCAGGTGACGCTCGAAGCAGGCTGGATGGACGCCGAGGCATCCGACGCCAGAGATTGATGCCTCTCGAGATAACTCGAGTCGACACGGCTGACGACTCGGGCGTCAATGCGCTGCTGAGGCAGTCCGACGCATACCACCGTGCGCTTTATCCGCCACAGAGCATTCACGCGACGCCGCTGGCGGCTTTCCTGGGAGAATCGGCCGCGTTCTATGCTGGCTGGATCGAAGGCCGTCCGGTTGCCTGCGGCGGAGTCATATTGCGACGAGAAGACATTCGCTACGGCGAAATCAAGCGTCTGTTCGTCGCTGCCGCGCATCGCGGTAACGGCTTCGCAGCTGCGCTCATGCACGGCCTGGAACGCTTCGTGCGCGAGGCCGGTGTGACCGTGATGCGACTGGAAACCGGCGTCAGTCAGCCGGAAGCGAGTCGTCTGTATCATCGACTCGGCTATATCGTGCGTGGCCCTTTCGGTGACTACGGACCGGATCCGCTGAGCATATTCATGGAGAAACGTCTGGCGTGATGCCGGCACCCGCATGCAGATATGCTCAGGTCAGGTAATCCGGGGCCCGAATCAGGAAAATTCGGCTCGGAGCCTTGAGCCCGTCCCTGGACCAACGCGATACTGCATGGCGATCGAGGCCGTCCGAATAAGTTGTACAGAATCACCGTGACAATCTGCCTGCTGTTGCAGGGAACAGCAGTGCTCGCGCAGTCGCCTCCTGACGGAGCCGAGAAGACCTTTCGCGCGCAGCGGGCCTCTGTACCGCCGACGATCGATGGCGTGATGAGCGAGGAAATCTGGCTGCGAGCGCCGATCATCGACGATCTTCATCAGGTCAATCCGGTCGAGTTTGCGGAGCCGAGTGAGCGCACGGAGGTCCGGATCCTGTATGACAGAGATGCGCTTTACGTTGCGGCGCGCATGTACGACAGCGAGCCCGGGTCGATCAATGCGCGCATACTGCGCCAGAATCAGCCGATCGGCTCCGACGATCGCTTCTTCGTGCACATTGATCCATACAACACGCGCCGCAGCGGATACATGTTCGGCGTCAATGCGAACGGCGTGCGTTTCGATGGCGTCTACGAGAGCACAACGCAGCGTCAGTTCAACTGGGACGGAATCTGGCAGGCCGCAGCGACCGTCGATGCCGAAGGCTGGACGGTCGAGATTGAGATTCCGTTCAAGACGATCTCCTTCGATCCTGCAACCGATACCTGGCGAGCCAACTTCGTGCGCGTCATTGAGCGCCGCAACGAAACAATGGCGTGGACGTCACAGGATCGTCGCATGGATCTCAGCACGATGGGCGTCATGCGCGGCGTTTCGCAGATCGACCAGGGCAGGGGACTCGATATCATCCCGACCGCCAATGTCAGCGACCGGCGCGCTTTCTCCGGTGTCATTCCCGAGTCCAGTTTCGAGCCGTCACTCGATGTTTTCTACAAGGTCACGCCGCAGCTCAATGCATCGCTCACGGTCAATACCGATTTCTCGGCGACTGAAGTCGACGATCGGCAGGTCAATCTGACGCGATTCAATCTGTTCTTTCCGGAACGACGAGATTTCTTTCTGCAGGATGTCGATATTTTCCAGTTCGGCCGATTGCAGCAGGACGGCCGACCGTTCTTCTCGCGCCGCCTCGGCATCAGCGCGACCGGCCAGGAGGTGCCGCTCGACGTCGGCGGCAAGCTCTCCGGACGTATCGGTCGATTCGAGCTCGGCGCGCTGGCCGTACGCCAGGACGCCTTCGAGGATATCGATCCGACGACGGCTCTGATTGCGCGCGTTGCCGCGAACGTGCTCGAAGAATCGAGCGTCGGCATGATCTATACCGACGGCGACCCCGGTTCGAACGCGGACAACAGCGTGGCCGGTGTCGACTTCCGCTACTTCAAGAGCGGGCTGCCGGGCGGGCGCAGTCTCGAGGGCGAGGCGTGGCTGCAGCAATCCGACAGCGAAGGAATTACCGGCGAAGACACGGCCGCCGGTTTCGCGATACGTGCGCCGAGCAGCGCCGGATGGGGCGGCGAATTCGGCAGGACGCGTATCGAGGAGAACTTCAACCCGGCACTCGGTTTTGTGCGCCGCACGGGTATCGATCAGACGAACGTCGACTTCGGACGTACGTGGCGTCCGACCGGCGGTGCGATACGGACCATCGAGTCGAATGTCGAGTTCGAGCACATCGAATACCTGGATACGGGCGATACCCAAAGCGAGTCGACGCGCTTTCGAGTACTCGATATCAGCCTGAATTCGCAGGATGAGTTCAATCTCGGCTACAGGCGCGAGAAGGAAGGTCTGCGTGTACCGTTCGAGATTTCGCCGGGGATCGTGATCGATGAGGGCCTATATACATTCGACACCACAATCCTCGGTTTTCAGGCAGGAAACCAGCGCGCCATCAGTGGCAACCTGTTCTTCGGCACGGGTGATTTCTACGACGGTGAGCGCGACTTCTACTTCCTGGTTATGAACCTGCGTCCGAGCCGCCACTTCAGAGCCAACCTGCGATATCAATACAACGAGATCATGCTGCCCGCAGGTAACTTCGAGACGCGCGTCGTGCAGCTCACGCTGGAGGGCGTTTTTTCATCGAGCCTTTCGTGGACCAACCTGATTCAGTACGACAATATTTCCGAAACGATCGGCATTAACAGCCGGCTGCACTGGATTCCGCGCGCCGGTCGTGAAGGCTTTCTCGTCCTGAATCACAATCTTCAG
>JASFSB010000083.1:0-7604 GCA_050114615.1 Gammaproteobacteria bacterium | reverse complement strand
GAGACCAGAATCCGCGGCAGCCGCATGCCGCCGCCGAAAACGGACCGCGACTTCGTCTTCAGCATGTCGCTGACTCCGGCGCGCATCGCGCGCAGGGCCGGTGCCAGACCGAAGAGAATGGTCGTGACCAGCGCCAGCCCGACGACCCAGGCTATCGTTCGCCAGTCGATGCCGAGATCGAAGCGCAGACTCGCGTAACGACCCGTCTGAAACATCCCGTGTATCGCGCGCGCGAGCACGTTGCCGATAGCGAGCCCGATCGCAGCACCGAGCATCGTAAAGGCGAAGCTTTCAATCAGACTCTTCTGCAACAACCGCCCGCGCGATGCACCGAGCGCGAGTCTCAGCGCCGAATCGCGCTGGACGCTGACCGAGCGCGACAGCAGCAGATTGGCGACATTGGCACAGACGATCAGCAGCAACACGCCCACGAGCAGCTGCAGAATCCACAGCGCCTTGACCTCGTTGTCCTGCAGCGTCCCGTCGAACCCGCGATAAGCGGACGCCAGGTCCATATCGGGCAGTGTCGCGTCCTGCCCGGGCGCGAGCCCGGCCACGAACCCCGCAAACTCCGTCTGCAGCCGTTGTCGCGCCGTTTCCAGCGGAATCGCAGTGCTCGGACGCCCGACGATGCTGACCCACCAGTAGGCGTCATCGCGCGTGAACCCCGCGTCTGCCGGCTCGAGTGCGGCGCGCGCAGCCAGCGGCACATAGACGTCGGTCCACATGCCGGGCTGAAAACCGTAGAAGCCGCGCGGCGCAACACCGACGATGCGTGCCGGCACAGAGTCCAGCTGAATCTCCTGGTCCAGTACATTCGGGTCGCCGCCGAGCTGACTCATCCAGAAGCGGTGGCTGACGACGACGACCGGCGCGGCACCTGGACGGTCTTCCTCTTCGAGAAATCCGCGACCCATGGGCGGCACGACACCGAGCGCGCGGAAGAAATTGGCGCTGACGTAGTGCAGCGTCGCAGTTTCCGCCGGCCGGTCGCCGACGCCGACCGTCATGTTCGCCGGTGCAGGCTGATTCATACCGATCAGCGCATCGAATCCCGTCGCCTGCGCCGCGAGCTGGCGGTAAAAGGACTCGGCGACGGAAGATCCTGCCATCCGGTCTTCCTCCTGCTGGCGGAATCCGCCTTCGAGCGAACGGACGCCGGCCGGGAAACCGTCGGATGTCCACTCGAGCAGCACGAGCGATGCTGGATCCTGGACCGGCAGCGGCTTCAATATCGCCGCATCGATCAGATTGAAGATTGCCGTATTCGAACCGATGCCGAGTGCGAGCGAGCCGACAACCGCGAGCGACAGAACCGGCGCATTCCTGATCAGACGCAGCGCGTCGCGCAGGTCGCGCAGTACCGAGGCCAGCCAGGGGATCACCCGGATCGTGCGGGTTTCTTCTTCGACGCGCTCGGGGTTGCCGAGGCGACGCCGCGCCTCCCGCCGATCGTGCCCCGCTTCGATGTCCATGGCCAGATGGAATTCGAGCTCGTCGCGAATCTCGTCGGCACGGTCATCGCCGAGCAGGGTTCGCTTCAGTCTCTTCCAGAACCGCATGTGACAGCCCGCTCAGGTGGCCTTCAGAACCTTCGCCACGGCGGCGGAAACAGCGTGCCACTTTGCCTCGGCCGATTCGAGCTTCCTGCGGCCTCTGGGCGTCAGCCGGTAAAACCTCGCGCGCCGGCCCGCTTCCGATTTCTGCCATTTGGACTCGAGCAGACCCTCGTCCGTCATGCGATGCAGCGCCGGGTAGAGGGAACCGGCCTCGACGCGCAGCACATCATCCGACGCCTGCTGAATCGCAGTCGCGATGGCAAACCCGTGCCTGGGGCCACCGCGCAGTATCTTGAGCACCAGCAGCTCGAGCGTGCCGTGCAGATTTTCGTTCTTCGCCATCGCCGGCTCATACTATAGATATCTAGTATAGAAATCTATATATGAGCGGCAGGGCCTCAGAACACGGCTTCGACCAGCTATCTCGTGAGCGCGGAGTAACCGATTCCGTCGGGCCGGCTGCCGACCTCGTACTCGCCGAGCACCTGCATGCCCTCGATATCGACGACGGCGATCTTGTCCTCACCGCTGAGCGACAGAAACAGGGTTCGATCGTCCGGGTGGAGCGTGACGCCCTGCGGGGCGCCGCCTGAGAATGCGAGCCTGCCGCGCTCCTCACCACTCGCGGCATCGAAGACGCGCAGCACCTGCCTGCGCGGATCAGGAATCACGACGAAACGCTGATCCCGGGTAAAGAGAATCCGGTAGGGCCAGCTGAAGCCGGCCAGCTGCCGGCGGATGCTGCCGTCTTCGAGGTCGATGAGCGAGACCGTGCCTGCGGCGTTGCTGCCGACCCAGACGTCGAACACCTCGGGGTTCGCACCAATCGCTTCCGGCTGCGGCGGCACTTCCAGGACCCGCAGGGTCTGACCGGCCTCGACGTCGATGACGGAAACGCTGTTGCCAGCTGTATTGGCCGTGACTGCCAGCGCCCCATCCAATGACATCGCGACCATGTGCGAACCAGGCTGGTTCGTGTCGATGGCCAGATCGATGTCACCGCTCAGAAAATCGACTATGACGACTTCGCTGCTGCCTTCGGTCGTGACGATCACACGCTCCTGATCCGGCATCAGCAGGATGCCGTGCGGTGCAGGATGGTCCGACAGATCGATGGTCCGCGCGACCGAGAGATTCGCAACGTCGAAGACGGTCAGGCTGTTGCCGCCCGTGTAGTCCGTGCCGATGGCCCAGCGCCCGTCAGCGGTGACGATAAGCTCGTGCGGATTGATGCCGGTCGGCAGCGTCGCGACGACTTCGCCGCTCGCGAGATCGACGAAGCTCGCGTCATTGCCACCTTTGTTAAGGACGATGAGCGTGCCGTCCAGACCCGGCGGCACCTGCGCCCGGGCGAAACCCGCCACGATCATCAGCGCGAGGCATATCGATATTCTGCTGGCCGGTTTCATAGCGGGCTGGGTCGTGCGCGAGGCTCGAGCACAGTATACGCGTGCGGGCTATCGGACGTAGCGGTTCGCCGGCCGGGCCGACGCCAGTTGCCGCCTTTCCCTGCCGCGATCGAACGCCTATCATCGTCGACGGACCTGGTTCGGACGATGAGACGCTTGCGCTCCATGGTTAGTCTCGCCTTTCGGCCGACGCTGGCCGCAGCCGTCGTCGGCCTATTCTCGATTGCCGCGCTCGCGCAAACGAGTGACCTCCCGCGCCCGACGTTGCCGGACGAAGCTGTCGTCGTCCCCACTGCCGAGGGACCGATTCGCGTCGTAGCCGTCGTCACCGGACTCGCGCATCCCTGGGCGGTAGCGTTCCTGCCGAACGGTGACATGCTGATCACCGAGCGCGCAGGGTACGTCCGGCTGGTTCGCGATGGCAGGCTGGACCCGACACCAGTCACCGGCGTGCCGGCGGTGCACGCAGTACGGCTATCGGGCCTGATGGACATCGCTCTGCATCCGGAATTCGAAAGCAACCGGCTGGTGTACCTGACCTATACGAAGAACCTCCGACAGGAACCCCTCGAAGTGTCGACGACGCTGGCGCGCGGCCGGCTGGATGGACATGCCTTCGTCGACATGCAGGACATCTTCCAGACCGAGACCTGGCCCGGCAACGGCGGCTCGGCGTCCCGAATCCGCTTCGGCCCGGACGGTTATCTCTATATGACCACGGGTGCCTCGAACGGCCCGTTCGCACAGGAGCCCGGCAGCGTGCGGGGCAAGATCCTCCGGCTGCAGGACGATGGGACGCCCGCGCCCGACAACCCTTTCGTCGGCCGAGCAGGCTATCGACCCGAAATCTATTCCCTGGGGCACCGCAACCAGCTCGGGCTCGCATTCAATCCGCACACGGGCGAGCTGTTCAACAGCGAGATGGGGCCGAACGGCGGTGACGAGGTCAACATCACCCGGCCTGCCCGAAACTACGGCTGGCCGCTGTACAGCTACGGCCGCACCTACGAAGGCCCTTTGGTTTCCAGCCCGCCCTGGGCCGAGGGCATCGAGCTGCCGTGGGCGCACTGGATGCCGGGCATCTCGCCATCCGGGCTTTCGTTCTATACGGGCGACAGGTACTTTCCAGCCTGGAACTCGAGCGTCTTCATCGGTTCCGTGCGCGTCGGGCAGATTCCGGGCACGGGTCATCTTTCCCGCATCCAGTTCGACGAGAACGGCGACGAGCGGCGGCGTGAGCTGTTACTGACGACGCTCAAACAGCGTATCCGCGATGTCCGGCAGGGACCGGACGGCTACCTTTATCTATTGACCGACGAAGACGATGCCGCTTTGTTACGACTGGAGCGAGCCGATGAGTAGAACGATAAGCGCCATGCTGACTATCTGCATGCTGGTGGCGCCGGCCTGGGCACACCATGGCATCGGACGCTACGATCCGACCGGACACATCGAGCTCGAAGGTACTCTGACGGGTCTCGACTTCGTCAACCCGCACTCCTATGTCCACTTCGATGCCGTCGGTGCCGACGGCCGGGTCACGGCAATGAAGTGTGAAATGCGCGCCGCCACGGTGCTCAGGCGCTCGGGCTGGTCGCCGGACATGTTCGTGCCGGGAGTCACGATCGCGATCACGGGCCGCCCCCATCGCGACGATCCCACGGCGTGCCATGTGGACACGATAACGCTGGGCGACGCGCCGACACTCGAGCGTTATGAGCAGCTCAGCGACAACGCCGCTGCCGAGCGCACGGACCGGCCGTTGCGCCTGCCGAGCGGCGAACCGAACCTGGCCGGCGACTGGGCGCAGGAGCAACATATTCTCGCAACCCCGCCCAGCGGACGGGTCGGGCTCGTCCCGATCAGTCAGGTCGCCGCGATCGAAGCCGGCGAGCTGCCGATGCCGGACGGACCCGCCGGCTGGTTCCCTCCACCGGTGACATTGACCGAGGCAGGTCAGGCGGCAGCCGAGGCGCTGCGCAACCGGTCGACGTCCGAGGACCCGAGGCTGAGCTGCCAGATCACCAGCATTCTGTTCGACTGGGTATTCGATGGCACGATCAATCGCATCACGCAGCGCGCGGACACGATAACGATGGAATATGGCGCCGGCCTCACGCGAACGGTGCACATGAACATGACGGCGCACCCGCAGGGCGTTGCACCGAGCCGCGGCGGCCACTCCATCGGCAGCTGGGACGGCGATACGCTCGTCGTCGACACGGTCGCGTTCGAACCAGGCAGCCTGGCGGGAGCAGTTCCTCACAGCAGCGAGCTGCACATCGTCGAGCGCTTCACGCTGAACCCCGCAACCCTCGAGCTGATGCGGGAATATGTCGCAGAAGATCCGCTTTACTTCGACGGCCGGTACGTGGACTCGGATACGGTCCTGCCGGCGGATGCGCCGTTCGCGGTCGACGACTGCGCAGAGCTCGCGCCGGAGTATCAGTGAGCCACTAGACCGGTCCCGAGTCTCTGTCGTCAGGCCCTTCCTGCTCCGTGCCCCTGCGCAACTCGAGCTCATGGTCCGCGTCACGCTCCGAGCCGATCAGAATGGCGATCCAGCGCGTGTTTTGATCGCTCTCGAGCGCCATCTTGAGCGTCATCGTCAGCGGGACGGACAGCAGCATGCCGACCGGTCCGAAAACCCACCCCCAGAAAAACAGGCTGACGAAGACGATCAGCGGCGAGATGCCGACGCCATAGCCCATGAGCCTCGGCTCAATGAAGTTGCCGAAGACAATGTTGATCACCAGGAAAGCTGCCAGCGTCGTGAGCGCCTCGGCCCCACCCAGCTGCACCAGGGCCATCAGAATCGCGGGTACGGCCGCGATGATCGAGCCGATGGTCGGCACGTAGTTCAAAAGAAACGCGAACATGCCCCAGAGCAGCGGAAAGTCGAGCCCGATCAATGAGGTCGCAAGCCAGGCACAAACCCCGGTGGCGAGACTGACGGCGGTCTTGATGCCGAGATAGCGGCCGAGGTTGGTCAGGAATTGGCGGGCCTGCTCGATCGTCTCGCTGCGGCTGCCGAAAGCCGCCTGAATCTTGACCCCGAATCCGGATGCCTCGAGCAGGATGAAGACGACCGTGAACATGATCAGCAAGGCGTTGGTCAGGACGTCACGCACGGCGTTCAGGAGCCGCGCCGCCCAGCCCATGGCCCAGCCCGGATCGATCAGGTCACCGAGGGTCTCGATGGACTCGTCGTCGCCCACCCAACGCGCCGCCAGATTCAGAGTGCGGTCGATCAGCGTATCGAGGCGCGCCTGATACCCGGGCAGCGCGGCCGTGAAATCGGCAATGGAAGTGCCGAGGATCGAAACCACGAGACCGAGCAGGAGCATCACGGCCGTGACGATCAGGAGCGCGGCAAGAACCGAGGGCAGCCCACGGTGCTGCAGCCAGAGCATAGGCCGCACGGTAATCAGCCCGACGAAGACGGCGAGCAGAAACGGCACCAGGATCGAGCTCGCCGCCTGCATGCCGAAGACGAGGATCACCACGGCAGCGGCGCTGATCACCGCCCCTGCCCGTCTACCGTCGGTTTCGTTCACCGCTTTCCTGTCCGCCTGACGGGGTACGTGAGCCAACTGGCGTACTCCTGGTACTGCAACATCCCTTCCCCCGTACATTGTCCGCGCCAAGTGTCGCCGACCCGGCAGGCGATGGAAACCTCCAGTCAGAACGGAATATCGTCGTCGTCACCGTCGAAGAATCCGGAATCCGATTCAGCCGGGCCTGACTCCGTTTGATCCGCGCTCCCGCCCGCGCCATCCGCCTTCTCCAGACGCCAGCATTCGAGGTTGGTCCAATAGTCCGTCGCGCCATCCGACTTTCGCGTGTATTCGCGGCCGCGCAGATTGAAGTGGACTCGAACTTTCTCCCCGACCTCGAAATCATCGAGCAGCTCAGTTTTGTCCTGGACCAGCTGAAACTTGACGGTCTGCGAGTAGCGCCCATCGTCGATTTCGAGGGCGAACTCCCGCTTTCTGAAAGAGTCCGTGACCTGCTGCTCGTCCATGATGGCGCGGATTTCGCCGGTTGCTTCGTATCGGTTGCTCATACTCTTGGATATACCACTAATGTTCTCGCTTCGACACTCTCCCGCGGTGTGAATTCGCTCGGACAGTTCGGGTTCCTGAACCCCGTGTGCGGCATGAAGCGCGCACGACCGTCACGTCGGGAGTCGTAGCACTTCAAGAGCAGCACCTCATCGGCCCGCATCTCGGAAGCGAAATACCAGTGATGCCCCGGGTTGTGATGCAACGAATAAATCATGCCGCGATGGGCAGGCGTCTCGACATTGCCTTCGGCGAAATGATGGATTTCGGTGATCACGAAGTCCTCGAAGGCAACGCTCGCCGCGTCACAGAGCGCGAGCGGCGTGTCCTGCACCGGACCGATGATCGGACGCCAGAGGTTGACGAGCGCAAACTCGTGGCCGACAAGATCCTGGCGGCCCGCACTCTCGAGGATGGCGTTCTTGCGCACCGGGCCCGATTCTTCGGTGTAGTCGTTGTGCGCCTGGGCGACCGGTTCGCGAACACCAGCCTCGCCGCGGGCAGAGCGCACGGCGCTGCGAACATTGTGGTCGAACACGATGACCTCTTCGGCACCCAAGAGATCCTGCATA
>JASFSB010000082.1:0-7615 GCA_050114615.1 Gammaproteobacteria bacterium | reverse complement strand
CGTCCACGCGCTCATCAGCCGTCCACCGACCGGATGACATCCATCAGTACCGACTCGATTCCGGTTTCCCGCGGGACGAACGCGCTGATGACTGCACCGCGGTCGATCAGCGCCTTTAGCAGCCGGGCGCGGACGGCCTCGTCGCCCCTGAGAATAAACGAAATACGCTGGTCATCGACGCTCAGATCGTCGACTTCGTCCCAGCCTCGCAGCATCGTGACTGCCGCCGTGGCATCGCCGACGACATCCAGTTGAATGTGCGACTGCTCGGCTTCGAGATTGCGCAGTACGCTGCGCAGCGTTCCATGCCGCAGCAGCCGCCCCTGATGCATGATGCCGACTGACGAGCACATGTCAGAAAGCTCGCTGAGAATGTGCGAGGAGATGATGATCGTCGCGCCCTCGGCGGCCAGCCTCTCGAGCACCATGCGCAGATCGCGGCGGGCGATCGGATCCATGCCACTGGCAGGCTCATCGAGGAGCAGCAGGCGCGGACGGTGCAGGAGCGTCTTCGCCAGCACCACGCGCTGGGTCATTCCGCGCGAAAGTCCTTTCCCGAAGACGTTGCGCTGGTCTGCAAGATCGACGAGCTCGAGACAGCGATCGACACGCTCACGTCGCTGCGTACCGCGCAATCCGTGACTGGCCGCGTAAAGATCGAGAAATTCCCAGACCCTGAGATCAGGAACGACAGGCGCGAGATCGGGCATATAGCCGAGCAGGCCGTGCACGGCTTCCGGCGACTCGAACAGATCGTAGCCCAGAATCTCGATCTCGCCATACGTCGGCTCGAGCAGCGAAGCCACGACCCGCATCGTCGACGTCTTGCCGGCCCCGTTGGGTCCGGCCAGACCGAAAATCTCGCCACGCGAAAGTTCGAGGCTCAGGTCGTCGACGGCGGTAAATTTGCCATAGTCGACGCGCAGATTCGCTATTTTCAGAGCCGGCTCACCGATTCGCGGCATGGTGCTCCCCCACTGCGTTGAAAGACGCCGCAGACGTCGAATGGTTACAGCAGCAGGCTCAGCGCAGCCGCCGCGGCATGACCGCGGCAGCGCACGGCGTGTTTGCGGGCTAGTTCCCGCTGTCAGTAATCGTCGATGTCTTGTCCGGATGTGCCTTGACGTAGTGAAAGACTTCAACGCCTGCGCGCAGTCCGTTCGCAAAGAACGGATCCGTCTGATAAACCTGCTCCGCGCCAGCCTTGCTGTCTGCCTCGATGATCCACAGCCCCCCGAGGGAATCGCCACCGACATCCGAGCGCAGCGAGCCCGCGAGCAAGACCTTGTCGTCGTTGGCGGCCAGCCAGTCAAAATGCTCCTGGAGAAGCTCGGCGCGCCGTTCCGCGATGCCGGGCTTGTCGGTAAATCGGGCAACGAACAGCATGTGATGTCTCCTCAGTTCAGTAAAAAACGATATTCTAGCGTGCCATCACGCAGCGACTTCCTTCCAGCGAAATCTGCGAATCGCCAGCGTCAGGGCGACGCCCAGCCAGACCAGCATGCCGATGAGCGTCGGAATCTGCTCGATCAGCGCGACCCCGTTGACGATAACTTCCCGAACGCCGGTAGCGAGAAAGCTCAGAGGCAGCAACCGTGCAATCGGCTGCAGCACGTCAGGAATCGTGTCGATCGAGAAGAACACACCCGACAGAAACATCTGCGGCAAGGTTATGAGATTCCCGAGCAACATGATGGCCTGCTGCGTTTTTGCGATGCTGCCCATGAAAAACCCGAGACTCAGAAAGATCGACGATCCGAGCAGAATCATGATCAGCAAATCGACGAGACTGCCAGCGACCGGAACACCCAGCAGGATGACCGCCATCGTCAGCAGAAAAGTGACCTGGACGACCGTAATGACGAGGCGTGCCAGCACGATGCCGCTGATGAAGCCGCTCGGTTTCAATGGCGTGACGAACAGACGCTTCAGGATACCTTTGCGCCGGTACTCGACAATGTTGTAGCCACTGCCGGCAACGCTGATCTGCATGATCGTCAGCGCCAGCAGTCCGGGCACGAGGAAATCGATGTAGCGCTGAGAACGCGCCTGAACGTCTACCACGTCCAAAGGAAAGAGCGTGTCATTTCCGCGCAGCTCGCGCTCGACTTCAAGGAGCGCCTGTTCGACCATCGGTCGGATCATCGCAGTCTGGCGGGCCTGAGAGGCGTCGACGAGCATCGTCAGTTCCGTAGGCTGCTCTTCGCCGCGAAAGTCGCTCGGCAAAATCAACACGAGCGTCATATCGCCCTCGACAACCTGTTGCCGAAAGTCGTCCTCGTCTCCAACATTGACGTTGAACAAAGCGTTTGCACCGAGCACTTCCAGAAACCGCGCGCTGAACGAATTGCCGGCATTGTCGACCACGCCGATTTCCATCGGATCCTCATCCCCGGTGGTGATGAATCCGAAGATCACCATGAACGTGATCGGAAAAAACAACGTGAAAAATATCGACTGCCTGTCCCGGGAAAATATCTTCAGGAAGGTCCGCGCCATTACCAACGTGGAATTCATCGTCTAATCTTCCCGCAGCGCATGGCCTGTCAGCGTAAGAAAAACGTCCTCGAGATTGCCGTGCAAACGTGCCTGCGGCGGTTCCGGCGCGTGCGCCATGATCAGTCGCTGCGGTGTGTCCTCGGCGATGATCCTGCCACTGTCCATGATCGCGACCCGGTCGCACAGGTGTTCGGCTTCTTCCATGTTGTGCGTCGTCAAAACGATGGTCATGCCGGCGCTGTTCAGCCCCCTGACGAGGCGCCAGAGATTTCGCTTGGCCTGCGGATCGAGTCCCGTTGTCGGCTCATCCAGGAACAGGACCTTTGGCTCGTTGACCAGCGCGCTCGCAATCGAGAATCTCTGCTTCTGCCCTCCGGACAGCGCTGCCGGCTTCGCCTGCGCCTTTTCCTCGAGGTTCACGCGCGCCAGTAGCCTGATCGGATCTTCATCGCGGTTGAACAGCCTGCTGAACAATGCCAGCAGGTCGGCAAGGCTGAGATGATCGAAATACTCGTTGGCCTGCAGCTGCACACCGATCACCTCCTTTACTCGACTCGGGTGGCGCGCGACATCGATGCCGTCGATCAGAGCCACACCTGAATCGATATCCGTCAGACCCTCGAGCATTTCCAGCGTCGTCGTCTTACCCGCACCATTCGGCCCCAGAATGCCGAATACAGTCCCCGTTTCGATCTCCAGCGACACACCGTCGACGGCACGAAACCGTTCCGATCTGGTGCCGGGCTTCACGTACTCCTTAACGAGATTGCGCGCACTGACGATCGCCATCGATGGATCCGGTGCGCGAGTGCGGAGGCGATTAATCGCTTGTGCGACAATCGCTGGAGTCTTCGATGCAGGCGACTGCCTCGAGTTCCAGGATCCGGTTGTTGGGCTCTCTGTATCGATACAGAAAGTCATACATCGTGACGATATTGACGTCGAGATAACGGTCGAGACCACCGAGATCAGTGAATTCATCCATGCGAACGCGCTGGCGGATCTCGGGCAACGGCACGCCGGCAATCATCAGGTCGAGCACACGATCGTGCAGCGTCTGCAAGAAGTCATGGGTCCGCATGAAATTACTCTGATCGAGCAGCGTCGTGCCGTGACCGGGCAACACGACATCGACGTTATCCAGCCGCGCGAGTTCGCGCAGCCCGCGCAGCATGCCGTGCACATCCATATCGCGCAAATCGGGGAACAGCGAGTTTCTCGCAATGTCGATCGAAATCAGCACGCCCTCCTCCGGAACGTGCACGTGAATCAGATTGTCGCTGTGCGACGGCCCGACATACAGCAGGGTCAGTTTCACGCCGCCGAGATGAAGATCCATCTCGTCTTCGAACGTGACCTGCGGAACCGCGGAGATGCGCTGCTCACGCACGATGTGAGGCCGTATTCTGCGGTGACCGATCGTCACAGCCGTATCATTGAACAGATCGGTGTGACAGATATGGTCCTGGTGATCGTGACTCAAAACCACAAAGCGCACCGGCACATCATGCCGTCTCGCCAGTTCGTCCTTCAGCCACGCAACCGTGCCTGAGGGACAGTAGTGGCCATCCACGACGATGATGCCTTCGTCAGTGAGGATATAGGCGCCGTACTGACCGTCCGAGCCCCATCGATACACACTCGGCGACACCTGAACGATCGACCTGTCCTGGCCCCATTGCCGCGACTGCGCCAGCACCTGATCGCTGCCCGCGATAACGAGCCCGAGGACGAGCAGTCGCGTACAAACCGCATATGCGGTGCGTCGAAAATCACCCGGTTCGATGTCACGCATGTTCAGTCTCCCTAGGTCGGCATCTCAGAGAATTTCGGCAGATCGTCAGTTATTTCGTACCACGGCGCCTTATGGTCGACAAAAATATTGGCCATCGGGTGCATACCCGGGTCCGCGTCGAGCGCGCCCGCCGGGATGACGGCCGAATTGCGCAGTTTGGAAACGCGTGCAACGTCACTGCCACACTTCGAGCAGAACGCGACTCCGAAGTGTTTTGCCCCAGGCACATGATAGTCCACGATCAGCTCGCTGCCTTTCGTGTATTCGAAACCGTCGAGGGTCGTAAACAGGTTCGTCGTAAACGCCGCGCTGCGCGCTCGCCGGCAGCGTGAGCAGTGACAGTTGTACATCCGAATCGGCTCACCGAGCGTGTATTCGACCTCGCCACACAGACAACCGCCGACGAGCCGACCGTCGCGCTTGCCGACCTGCTCGTGCGGTATCCCGGTACCGCCGCCGAATTCCGGCGGATTCGCTTCGTACTGTGGTAAATCGTCCGTAATCTCAAACCACGGGGTCTTTGAACCGACGAATATATGAAACTGCGGCCGAATCACCGTGTCCTCGACGATGTTGCCGGCGGCGAGCATCGCCATACCCATCGGCTCGATCAGCATCGGCGCAACTGAGCCGCAGGTCCTGCAGAAACGCCGGCTTCCGCCTTCCGCAGACGGATACTCAGCGACGTTGTCTTCTCCGCTGATCCATTTGAACGCGGCAAGCGGGGCGCCGACGAACGTCGCGAACGGCGCACCATGATGGCGGCGGCAGCGCGAGCAATGGCAGTTCGCCATGAAGTTGAACGGTTCTGTGATTTCGTATCTGAGCGCGCCGCAAAGGCAGGTTCCCTGAGCCACTTTTTCCCCTCGATGTTTCTCGATACTAATGCGTCAGATCGGCCGAGTCCGTGGTTTCGGGTCGCTCGCCCGAAGCCTCAGGACCTCCCCGACCGTCGAGCGCGAACAGCCACACGCCGTCCCCGTGCTTCGTCGTCGGGAAGAACGCACCGGCTGCGAACGCGACCAGGTATTGTCTGCCTTCGTGCATGAAAGTCGTTGGCGCCGCGTGAATCGCTGCATCTGTCTGATATTCCCACAGCTGATCCCCGCTGGTTTTATCCAGCGCGACGAGCCGCCCATCGATGCGCCCGATGAACACGAGGCCACCGCCAGTGACGATCGAACCGGCATAGCACCACTCGCCCCATTGCTGCTGCCAGGCGATGCGATTGGTCTTCAGATCGACAGCAGAAAGCACCCCGCGAATCGGCACGCGCGAGCGCTGGTATGCGCCGCCGAAATAGCGTCCACCCGGCGTTGGTAGCACCCATTCAACACCGCCCTCCTGGGTCGAGTAAGCCGCAGCGCCATCGTTCGCGCAGACATAGAAGTAATTCGATTCCGGATCATACGAACTCGGCGGCCAGTTCGCGCCACCGGTCCCCAGTGGCTTCATCACGACCGGCTCGTCCCAAAACGGCGTAAAGATACGTCCCTTGTTGATTAGCGGGAAACCTTCCGGACGAATGTCGATCTCGTGCGGCACGACCGGATCGCCAATCGGGTACGGCTGCGTCGCTGAGGTCGCCTGGCGGGGCTCCTGAGGCACCGGTCGCTCCTCGATACCGATCAGCGGCTCACCGGTTTCGCGATCGAGAATGTAAACGAATCCGGTCTTGCCGACTTCGGCAATACCACGCCGCGTGACGCCGTCGTACTGCGCATCGAACAGCACCACGGGGTTCGGAGAATCGTAATCCCAGAGATCGTGATGCACCTGCTGGAAGTGCCAGCGATATTCGCCGGTGTGCGCCTCGACGGCCACGATCGAGACGCTAAAGAGATTATCGCCGGGACGCACAGAGCCATTGAGATCGGGACCGGGATTGCCGGTCGAGAAATAAATCAGATCGAGCTCAGGATCGACGGCCGGCGTCTGCCAGACGGCGGCTCCGCCATATTGCCAGGTATCGTTGAAATCCGGCCAGGTTTCATGACCCGGCTCCCCTGGCCCGGGGATCGTATAGAACGTCCAGCGCAACTCGCCGGTCGCCGCATCGAAGGCCTTCACGCGCCCGCGACTGCCGCGATCGCCGCCGGCGAAGCCGGTCACGATCAGCCCGTCGTAATACAGCGGCGCAGACGTAATGCTGAATCCGTCGTCATTGTGCTCGGCCTGCACGCTCCAGATCAGCTCGCCGGTCGCCTGATCGAGTGCGATGAGCCTGCCGTCGAGTTGTCCGTGGTAGATCCGCCCGTCACCGAGCGCCACGCCGCGGCTCATCCAGCCACAGCAGATGACGGTGATATCCGGGTTTAGGTGTGCTTCATAACTCCATAAAATATCGCCACTTTCTACATCGATCGCGAAGATATCGTTCGGCCCGGTCGCAATATAGATGACGCCGTCGTACACCAGGGCCTGCGCCTGCCCCGAGTACTTGCTTTCCAGCCCGGATCCGTTCAGGCCGGTGCGCCACACCGGCTCCAGTCTTGCAATCGTTTCGCGGTCGATCTGATCCAGCGGCGAATAGCGCTGGTTGTAGACATTGCCGCCGTTCGTGACCCAGTTTTCGGTCGGCCAGGCGGTCAGCTGCTCTGCGGTAAATGCAGGCGCGGGCATTTGCGCCGCCGCGGGCACGGCTGCGCAAACGAGCGCCGCAGTCATGATTCCAGGCCTCGGCATTGCTTTCCCCTGCAGAAATCGCCGACTCCATACTATACGCATCCGAGCCGAGCGATCGAATCAGCGGCAACGAGCAGCGGTGCTCGGCGAGCATCCCGGGTATGATCTGTGCTGCGAGGGCGAAACCATGGCAAATTTTCTCCGCGTTTTGTTGCTTGTACCGATCGCGGCCATCGCTGCCGAGGGGGATTACTCCGCCGTCGCAATCGATCAGGACGAGTATCGCAGGCTCATCGAGACATCCGAGGAGCTCGAGGCGTATTTTCGGAGTCAGTCCGTCATCTATACGGACGAAGCGATCGTAGCCCTCGTACAACGCATCGGACACACGATCGCGCCAGCTCCCGAGGACGATTACATCTCGTATGAGTTCTTCGTTATCCGTGATCCTTCACCGAACGCATTTGCTTTGCCGAACGGTCACGTTTACGTCACGACGGGCATGCTCGCGCGACTCGAGGACGAAGCGCAGCTCGCCGCGCTGATCGCCCACGAGATCAATCATGTCGCCGGCCACCACGGCATTCTCAACGATCGCTCGACCACCAAAAAGCTGGTGGCCGTCGCCGTGGTCAGCGGCCTGGGCGGCGTCGCGGGCGCGAGCTACAACGTGACCGGCGACGCAGCCAGTGCCTG
>JASFSB010000081.1:0-7625 GCA_050114615.1 Gammaproteobacteria bacterium | reverse complement strand
ACAGTCGGCTCAGGCAGCTTCCGAAGTATACGAGGAGGAGCTGGCGGCGCGGGTAAGCAGCCTCGAGGTTGACAATCTGAATAGCAGACCAGGCTTCTTTCGCGGGGCGCTGCTTGCCACCTTACTGTGGATGATCCCGTCAATCTGGACAGTGTGTCTTTAGTCGATACGGCAGCGCCTGCGAATGATTCCGTCGTATTCGTCAATGACGTCCATATCGAGCTCGATAGCCGCATGATGGCCGGTAGCGGATGTAATCACGAAGGCTGCCGCGGTACTCGAAATCGCCGCGACAAATCGAATCGTCATGGACCTGGCCGTCCCGATGCATGCGCCCTTTGCTGGCCGATCAGGGTCGAGACCTGACCTTACCAATATCCCCGGTTGATGGCAGGCTTGCCAGCGGTTCCCGCCTGCTGCACAGTGAGCAATCCTTCTCCGGGGGCAGCAAATTGTCAGACGCTGATCAGGTAAACGCCGATCAACTCGCTTTCTGGAACGGCGTGGGTGGTGAAACCTGGGTGGCGAGGCAAACCCATACCGACATGACTCTGCAGCCTGTCTCCGATGCTCTGGTGGCGCACGCCGGACCGCAGTCGGGAGAAAGTGTGCTGGATGTGGGCTGCGGCTGCGGCGCCTCGACGCTCGACTTTGCCCGGGCTGTCGGGCCGACCGGATCGGTGGAAGCGCTGGACATCTCCGCACCGATGCTGGCGGAGGCGAAGCGCCGTGCCAGTGCAGCGGGCCTCGCCAACGTCGAGTGGCGGCAGCGAGATGCTGCCACAGCACCGCTCCACCCGTACGACTTACTGACGTCGATGTTTGGACTGATGTTCTTCGGTGATCCGGTGGCAGCCTTCGCTCACATGCGCGGCGCCGCAAAGCCCGGCGCACGAATGTCCTTCGTTTGCTGGAGAACGCTCGCTGAAAATCCCTGGATGGAGGTGCCGATGGGCGCTGTTTCGCCGCACCTGCCGCCGCGCCCGCCGGGGAATCCGAACGGGCCCGGCATGTTTGCGTTTGCTGACCCGAACCGCGTATCGCAGATTCTCACAGATGCAGGCTGGGCCGATCCGACGTTTACGAAATTCGACTGCAGTCTCGACATTGCCGCCGGACGCGGCCTCGACGAGGCGGTCGCTCAGTCGACCAGCATCGGTGCGGTAAATAGCTGGTTGCGCAACGAGTCACCGGAGACGATCGCCGCAGCCACGGAATCTCTTCGCGTGGCCCTTGAATCGTATGCAGACGGTTCACACGTCCGACTGCCGGCAGCCATGTGGCTGGCAGACTGCGCCTCTGCCTGAATCGATGGCAAGCCTGTGCAGACCATCACACGACGCGCTCACCTGACCTCGCTCGCAGGTTCCGCTGCCTTGGCAGTAGTGCTCCCGCGTGCAGGCAGCGCTCAGCCGCGCGACGACATTCCGCCGGAAGGCATTGGTCGCGGCATCAGGCACCTGTCTTATTCCGACCAGGGCGGGCGGCCTGACGGCGTCCAGATCATGTTGAACGGCGACTACCTCTACGTCGGCCACATGTTCAGCGACGGCGTGACGGTCATGGATGCGCGCGATCCGCGCAACCTCAGGCCCGTTCACTTCCTGGCCGCCGCAGAGAACACGCGCACTCATCATTTGCAGGTAGCCGGCGACTACATGCTGCTCGGCAACGGAGCGAGCATCGTGCGAATGCAGTCGTACGACAACTCCCGCGACTACTTCGAGAACACGCTCGCCGATACGATCGACACGAGCCTGTCCTTCCGTGCCGGTCTCTCGATATTCGACATCGCGACGAACCCGGCACAGCCGAGGGAAATCGCCTGGCTCGAAATGCCCGGCATCGGCATCAACCGGCTATGGTGGACCGGTGAGCGCTATGCGTATGTCGCTGCCCACCTCGACGGTTTCACCGACACGATCCTGGTGATCGTAGACCTTGACGACATCACACGACCCGAAATCGTCTCACGCTGGTGGTTACCAGGCATGGACCGCGCAGGCGGCGAGGAGCCAGCCGTACCGCCGGGCAGGCGTCACGCACTGCATCACATGATCGTCGCCGGGGATCGCGGCTACGGCGCATGGCGCGACGGTGGCTTCACGATACACGACATCAGTGACGCATCGAATCCGCGGCTTCTGTCGCATATCAACTGGTCGCCGCCTTACCCAGGCGGGACCCACACACCGTTGCCCTTACCCGGCCGGGACCTTTGCATCGTAGTCGATGAATCCAATGCCGACTTCTGCGACAAGGGACATTTCTATACGTGGGTCGTCGACGTCCGCGCAGATGACAACCCGGTACCCATCGCGACATTTCCGACACCCGCGGAACCGGCTACGTTCGACTTCTGCTCGATGGGCAACTTCGGGCCGCATAATCTGCACGAGAATCGACCGGAGAGTTTCGTCAGCGAAGAAACGATCTTCGCGACGTGGCATAACGCCGGTGTACGGGTTTTCGACATCCGCAACCAGTATGAGCCCAGTGAGATCGCCTGGTGGGTGCCGCCGACACCAGCGCGGATGGTGGATCCGCGTCCGAACATCGTGCGCAACGCACTGACCTGCGACTGCTACGTGACGCGCGACGGATTAATGTATGTGAGCGACTGGAACGCCGGTCTGCACGTGCTCGAATATCTCGGATAGCGCCACGCTCACGGATCGAGCGACGCGAGGTATGCAGCGAGTGCGACGATGTCTTCCTCGGTCAGGTTTGCGACTGTCGCCTGCATGAGCGCGGCCGACACACCATTGCGAACGCCGGTCTTGATGTCGTTGAGCTGGCGGACGACGTAGATTGGCGAGGAGCCGGCAATGCCGGGCACATCGCCGAGGCCCCGAAGATCGGCCCCATGGCAGATGCTGCACGCAAACGTCTTCCCATCGCCGCCCGTCGTCGCGAGCGCCTCTCCTCTTGCGACGCTGCCGATCGGTGCGTACGCAATGAATCCTGAGTATGGATGCCGCGCCGTCGCAAGCGCACGGTCCTGAGGAAACTCGAGAACGCGATTCCCGAGAGGCTCGGTCCCGCCGTCCGGATGTTCATGACGCATACGCCCGTCGCCGATATAGTGCCGCGACACGGTGTCTGTCTCGACGACTTCTACCCAGTCGATCGGCTCGAGTGCAGCGAAGTACTCCGCGGCTTCGCGGATATCCTCATCCGACATCGCACCGGCAATGCCGTTCATCCAGAATCGATCGACTCTCGCGCCGCTCCTGAATTCCGCCATCTGTCGCAGAATGTAGGCGACTGGCAACCCGGCGAGCTGAGAGGACTCGGGATGCCCCATGCCCGATGCGAGATGGCATGATGCGCAGGCACGCACTGCCTCGCCGGCCCCGCGCGCCACCACCTCGGGCATCGGTGCGTGCTCATCCGGAAACCAGTCCGGAGGATTCCACAGATCGTCAATCTCCGCCTGCGTGTAGCTGCGCGAGCTCCCGGGAACCGTGCGCGGCTCTTCCGGATCGATCTCGACGAGCTCCTCCTCGAATTCCTGGTAAGCCCACTCGAGATCAGCGAGCGCGGGAAGCGCGCTTATGAGAAGCGCAAGTGCGGTAACTGTTTTTCTCATATGCAGGTATCCTGGTGATTGCAGACAATCCTGGCCTCGGTATCTCGCTGGTAGTGCGATCTGCAGCGTTGGATCACTTCGGTTCGACAACGAGGTACACGATAGTCGAGTCACCGACGTTCAGGATCTCATGCCATTCAACGCCTTCACTTTGAGAACCCTCCCCGGTGACGAGCTCGACTTCGCGGGTTCCTGCCGCGTCGACGATTCGTGCGCGACCTCCCGCAACCACGTAGCCGAAATGAGGGCGATGAAAATGGCGCTCATGACCAACCGAAGGCGGAAATGTGCACAGAATTATTCTGTCGCTGGCATCTTCATGCAGCATCCTGCAGACAGACTCGCCAAGCCATCCCGCATTCAGCGCATCGGGCAGTGGTGACTGCGCCGAACACACACCGATGCCGATGATGCCGATGAGATATCGCATATTCAGGAAAGCGCCATTCGAGCCAGGCCAGGCGGGCTAACTGACCAGGCGGCCGTTCAACACGGTCGCGAATGGAAACAATCGCTGGTTCCCGGTACGTGTGCCCTCGAAGTTGTCGACGAACTCAAAGCTGCCGTCCCGCAGTTCCATGATCGCAATGTCAGCCGGCGCTCCGACGTTCAATGTCCCACGATCCTCGAATGCCGGAAAAGCGCGCGCGGCGTGGATGGTCGCGCAGGCCACGACTTCAGGCAACGGCATGCCGAGCATCAGAATTTTCGACATCACATTCGGAAAATCGACGACGCCGGTCGTACCAGACATTACATTCCAGTCCGTCGATATCGTATCCGGCCAGAACCCCTGCCGAAACGAGCGCTCGAGCATGGCCCAGGTGAAATGTCCGACGACTCCATTGCCGAAGTCGAAGATGACGCCACGGCGACGTGCGGCGGTTACATCGGGGAAAAGGCGCCCCTGATCATCGAGAATCGCATTTGGCGGCGGCGCATACGCATGGGTGACGATGTCACCGCGCTTGAGCAGCGGCAGGATCGTCCGGATTGGCGAGTAATTCTGGCCGACGTGGACCATGACGGGAAGAGCGAAAGACGTGGCCACTTCCTGCGCCCGACGCAGCGCCTCGAGATCGTAGCTGCCGACCACTTCCTCCGACAGCCGCACTTTGACGCCGACAATCACGTCACGATGACGGGCGATGGCCCCGCCAGCCAGAGGAACATTCGCCGCGTTGATGTCGTTGAGTTCGCCGCCGGCGATAACGCCGGTGCGCGCAATGTTGATCAGCGCACAGCCGGTTTGCGGCGCCGACCGGATAACAGCAGCGATTTCATCGATGTTATCGGCGCCGGCTGTGCCGGCATCCACGAAGCCAGTCACGCCGTCCCTGAGCGCCAGAGCGGGACCGTCTGCGTCGCGGCCGGCATGCGTATGGATATCGATCAGACCCGGCGCGACGATTTTGCCGCTCGCATCGAGCGTTTCTGCGGCATCGCGCTCGATGCCAGCCCCGACCGCCGCAATCAGGCCACCGGCAATGGCAACATCCCGGATGCCGTCAAGTCCGATCGACGGATCGATGACGCGCCCGCCTCTGATGATCAGCTCGTAGTCCTGCCCGAGTACACCGGGACTGCGCGCGAGCAGAAAGACGCCTGTCGTTGCACCCAGCAATTCTCGCCGGTTCATGTTGGCAGCCCCCGTCAATATTGGTTTAAGCCAATGCTACACCCTGGGCACGTTGCCTGGCCGGAATCGATCGTTACAGCGTGAGGATTTCGATCGACTCGGGCCCCTCGAGGATGATTTGCGCGTTTGCCTGTCCGGGGCTGACCTGATTGAAGCGACCGGTTGCGCGCACCCGCACGGCCGTATTGATCAGTTTGTTCCGTCCGCTGACGGCCATTGCCGGTTCCGCCGCATCCCAGGCGGCCTGGAGCTTTTCGCGAATCTGCGTAAATGCTTCCGGATCTTCGAAATTCACGAGCGTGAACTGCCTTTGCAAGCCACCCTGCAATTCCTGCAACACGGCAAATACGTTGAAGCGAACCTGCGGGCTTTCGGGAAACAATACCAGTGCGCCCTCGATGGATGCCGGCTGCCCGTGCAGCGCCGTCACGGACTCGACGACCTGCAGCGGCGTCTCGACATCCTGGAGCTGCAGATGCACCGGAGCCTCTGGCCGGGTACGAACTTCATAGAAAAGACGTACGACATCGTTACGAGCCAGACTGCGCGTCAGCTCCGGGCGTGTGACGAACACGGGCAAAACAACGTCACCATGCTCGACGACCAAAATGGAGCCGCCGGCGTGCACCGCATGAACCAGGAAGAGGCTGCTATCCTGGCTACGCAGATCTTCAGGGACATTAGCATCGTAAGCAAAGGCAGGAATCGCCGGCCTCGGCTCATACTTTTGCACGACCTCGAGATCGCTGAGCTCGATGTGTATCTGCGCCGAGCGATTGTCCATCAATGCCCCTTCGATACGGATGCGGTCGTGGCGTTTCAGATCAGCCAGCCGCGATTCGAGCGCGGGAGTACCCGCGACGAGGGATGCTTCGATGAAGTCGAAGAAATTAGCCGGATCGCGATACGTGAAGACATAAAGGCCTGCATCAGGATATGCCCCGTGCACCTCGCCCTCCACGGCCCGGCCTGCTCGCAACTCGCGTTGCAGCTCCGAAGACAACGAGCCGCAGGCCTGCAACAGCAGGCAGAGAATCATGAAGGTCGCTGTAAGACGGATCCGTTGCACGCCGCTATTGTGCCACTACGCGCGCGGACCGTCGTCTTGATCAGGCGGCAGTAGTCCTGCGCGCCGGCGTATCGCAGTCTGCGCAGCCGCTGCACTGGCGACTACCGCGTCAAGATCAATGTCGACGAGAGTTCCGGCGTGTTTGCGCAATCGGCCATCGATAATCACCGTGTCGACATTGACCGGCTGTGCGTGTTGTACGAGCTGATAGGCCGCGTCGGTCTCAGGTGCCGGCAGCATATTAATGTCGTCCTTTCGAACCATGATGACATCGGCGCGCCTGCCCGGCGTCAGCGAACCGATCTGATCGGCAATTCCGAGCACGCTGGCACCGCTGCGTGTTCCAAGCTCCAGCGCATCGCGATAGGTGAATCGCCATTCCGGCGCCCCCTGAGCGATGGCCATCAGATTCGTCGTCTGCGCCTGCTGGATTCGTCCGGCATTGACCAGCGTACGCATCATTTCGAACGGATCGGCCGGCGTCTGCGCGGAGACGTCCACCGTGAAACTGATGTTCGACAGCGGCACACCGCCGGTGAGCAGCGCGTATATCGGCGGGAGGCCCGCGCCGATCATCGGATCGGTCGTCGGGCAAAGGCCCACCTTGATGTCGTTTTCCGCGATCAGCTCGATCGCCGCCGGCGACAGGCTCGTCCCATGCGTCACGAGAAGCTCTGGGCCGAACAGTTCCGGATGCTGAAGCAGTCCCCCGTGGTCCGTGATCGTTTTGAGCCCGAGGTCCCTGGCGAAGCGTACCTGACTGGTGAGCGTATCGCCGGCACCATCCAGCAACATGCCCACCGTGATGCGCCCGTCGCCGTTCGCCTGCGCCCAGTCGATCGCGGCCTGCAGGCCAGCCGCCGTGGTCGGTCCGCCGGGCAGCGTTCCCAGGTATCCCATCCGCGCGCGGATGCCCGCATCGCGCAGTGCGCGCATTTCAGCCTCGACATCGGCGCCGTTTCGAATGCCGTGCGCCCAGTTGTGGCACGTCGTGATGCCGGCATTGATCGCATCGCAGGCGGCATATAACACCGAGGTGTAGTGATCCTCGGTCGTGTAATGCTCTGCCAGCGAGCCCATCCGGAAATAGGCGCTGGCATCGGCAACCATGCCGCGCCACAGGCTGTTCCACATGTGCCAGTGTGTTTCGACAAAACCGGGCATGACGATGCAGTCGGTCGCGTCGATGACTTCAGCATCGCCCACATCGATCTGCTCGGCGACCGTGACAATCTGCCCGTCACGAATCAGCACGTCACCCGCTGGAAAATCGCCGGTTGACGAATCGAGCGTCAGCACCTGACCACCGCGAATCAGAAACCGCT
>JASFSB010000080.1:0-7640 GCA_050114615.1 Gammaproteobacteria bacterium | reverse complement strand
GTGAAGCGCTCAAACTGCTTTGCGCCGAAGGCATCATCCATCACGATCCGAATCGCGGGTTTTTCGTCGCTCCGTTGTCGCTGGCCGAAGCGCGACAGCTGTTTCGCATCAGGCACCTGCTCGAGGCGGAGTTGCTCAGTACGGTCAAGTGGCCCTCGGAGAAGCAGCTGACCGGCCTGCGCAGCAAGCTCAGAACGCTGGAGGCTTCACTGAAAAAGCAGGACAGAGGCAGCTGGCTGAAGAATCATCGGGCGTTCTACGAATCGATTTTCGACCTCTCCGACCAAAAGGTTCTGGTCGCGGAAGTGCTGCGACTCATCCGCCTGACGGACCGCTACCGCGCACTCGCCGCAGAGGTATTGCCGGCGCCCGAGCGCAAGGTGACTCAGGAAAAGCATTTGCTCGAAGCGCTGGCCAGGCGCGACCGACGGCGTCTGCTGCGGCTGTTCGAAGTCGATCGAACGCGGATCGAGCAGGGGCTCGAGTCGGTTCTCGAGGCTCGCGGCCTTTAATCCGGGTAGCGCTCAGCGGGACCAGCTCGCGAAGCCCATTGCGTTGCCAGTGCCGGCCTCGCTGCGATAGCACGGAACATAATCGATCACGGCCATCCGGAATCCGATCTCCGTCATTGCGCCGGCCAGCGGAATCCAGTTCTTGATTTCCGAGGAGCCGTCCTGAAAGCGTGCTTCGCCCAATCGCTCGAGCGCGGCAATGTCGCCGGTGCCCAGTGCGTCAAGCACTGCCTGATCGAGGCTTTCGTCGATGACGAAATGCGACAGGCCGCCGGAGGCGATCAATGCGACGCGGGCGTCCGATTCCCAGGACGAAACTGCCCGGGCGACCATGCCACCGAAATCGAAACAGCGCCTCAGCGGCGGCTGATTCGGCGGATAGAACGTGTTCAGCAGGATCGGGACGCTCGGCATCGGTGCATCGTGCATGAGCCGGCGGTAGACAAAGCCGAAAGCGTGCGGCGTCTCTTCGTGCGGTAGTCGATTCATCGTCGCCACGTCGAAGCCGCCGGCGACAGCCGCAGCGACGATTCGATTGCCTAGCTCAGGATACGCAGCGTAGGTCGCGCCGGTTTCGGGGATGTAACCGGGAATCGAACTGCGTACGCCCTGCGGCAGCTGTGCAAGCCGCTGTGCGGACATCGGTTTGCTGACGAGCGATTCGCCGTTGAATACACACAATGCCGGTATCAGTCCGCCGCGGAAAGCTTCCATCTGATCGTTGCCAAAGATGATTGCAACATCGGCGCGTGCTTCGGCGAGTCGCCTGGCCAGGGCGTCGATCGCCGTCTGACAGCGGGCATGCCGGTTTGCCCAGACCTGCTCGCTTATCTGCTCGTTGAGCAGCTCGTCCTGCCGCATTTCGACGAGTTCGTCGAAGCTCCACATGCCGCCCCGATATGCGTGTGTGGCCTTGCGGTCATCGGGAACACGTGCGCCCCAGGTCTGAGGCGGCGTAACCAGCATCGGGCCGTGCGAAGTCGCGATCCCTGCCACTATCTCCGCCATGAAAGAGGACTCCCGTTCGCCTTGACAGCCTTCAAGATTGAATACTATTGTGCCTATTATTTACGCGCAACAGCGCCGTATCGCGCTTCGGGATCCCGATGAGAACGACCGGATGATCGCCTGCCTGTCCTGCAACGGTGGAACCGCGACGCAAGGCGCGCAGGCAGCGACGACGCTGTTCGTCGCTACGTTGCAGGGCGTCCACCGATTCGAGCGCGAGACGCCCGAGGAGTCATGGGCGCATGAGACGACAACACTGCCCGAACGCCATATCAGTGCGCTGCTCTGGGAGCCGCGCAACGAGCTCCTGTTTGCAGGCGCGCATCGCGGTGGCCTGTGGATCAGTGAAGATCGCGGTCGCTCATGGGCGTCGTGCATCAATGGAATCGCCAGCGAGCATATTTATACGCTGGCGCTCCAGTATCGCGACGACAAGGTCGTGCTGTTTGCCGGAACGGAACCCGTTGCGCTTTATCGCAGCGATGATCTCGGCGGCTCGTGGAGGCAACTCGGTCCGCTGGCCGATCTGCCGGGCAATGACAAATGGACCTTTCCGCCGCCGCCGCACATCGCTCATGTCAAGAATATCGCCTTTCACGACAGTGAGCCCGAAACACTGTACGTGTGTATCGAGCAGGGCGCATTGCTCAAATCGACTGACGACGGTGAAAGCTGGAGCGAGAAGGCCGGCTACGCTGCAGAAACCGACTTCTTTTATCGTGACAACCATCGCCTGCTGATCAGGCCGTCGAATCCGCAGGAACTTTTCATGTGCGGGGGCGAAGGACTGTACTTCAGTCCCGATGCAGGCGAGAGCTGGCAGCATCTGACGACCCGGGACGACCGAATCGGTTATCCGGACGGCATGTTTATCGACCCCCGTGACCAGCGCACGCTCTACATGGCCGGGCCGAGCGAGCCGCCGCGTCGCTGGGGCGAGACCGGCGTCGCGAATGCAACCGTCATGCGCAGCACAGACGGCGGCCATGACTGGGAAGAAATCAACACCGGGTTGCCTGATCCCGTCGTCGGCAACATTGAGGCTTTGGGGCTGTATCACTGTGGCGCCCAGGTCATGCTGCTCGCCGGCACGGCAACCGGTCAGGTCTTTGCCTGCGAGAATGCAGGTGATCCGTGGTATCTGGTCGCCGAAGGCCTGCCGCCGATTTCCAAGGGCGGACACTATCGCTGGTTCCTGAACGAGGCCGAGCGCGCTCGCGTCGAAGAAGGTCTGGCGAGATGACGATACCGGCGAGCCAGGCGACGCCGTCACTGCCCCCCGACCAGGGCAGGGCGGCGGCACTGCGTCAGGCGCGGGACCTGCTGCCGGGCATTCGCGAATCCGCGCCAGCCGCTGAAGCAGACCGTCGCCTACCGGAGTCGACGATCGAAGCGTTGCTCGAGGCGGATTTGTTTTCCGTGCTGACGCCGCGGCGTTTCGGCGGTCGCGAGCTGGGTATCGAGACGCTCGTGCGTGTCACGGCCGAACTGGCCAGTGCCTGCGGATCGACGGGCTGGGTGTATGGCGTACTGGCCGGTCACAGCTGGTTGCTCAATCTGTTTCCCGTCGAAGCTCAGAAAGAGGTGTTCGGGGATCTGCGGGCATTGACGGCCACGGTTTTCAGACTCGGCGCGGAGGTGACGGAGGTCGACGGCGGTTATCGACTGCTCGACGGTACCGGTCGTTTCTGCAGTGGTGTCGATTTTGCCTCCTGGATCATTGTCGGCAGCGCTGTCTCACGCGACGGAGCACCCCCGCAGCCACGTTTTTTCGTTATTCCGCGTTCGGACATCGAAATCATCGACGACTGGCAGACCGTCGGTATGCGCGGAACCGGGAGCCGGTCCATCCGTATCTCCGAAGCGTTCATTCCGGCATATCGGTCTGTGAGTCTGGATGAAATGCTGAGTGGTACCTCACCCGGTGCGCAGTTTCATGAATCCCCGCTTTACCGAATCCCATTTCAGCTCGTTGCACCGTTTTCGATTATCGGGGCGCCACTGGGCATGGCGCGCAATGCGGTGGCCACGGCATCGGCGATGCTCGAAAGACTCCTGCGTGATCAAAGTGAAATACAGGTCGCCGGCCGCTCGGCTTCGCTCGCACGGATCGGCACAGCGGCCGCACAGGCGGATGCGGCGTTGGCCCTGATCGTCGACGATGCCCGCTGCATCGACGGCGCGCCGGGTTCGGACGGCCTGGGCGAGGAAGTTCGGGCGCGTATTCCGCGCAACTGGGCGTACGCGGCACAGACGGCGCGCAGCGCGGTCAATTCGGTATTCGAAGCTTCCGGCGGCGCGAGCGTTTACGACGCATCGCCGCTGCAGCGCATCTGGCGGGATGTCAATGCGGCGGCCCAGCATTTCGCGTTCGTCTGGGATACGGCAATGACCGATGCCGGTCGTGCCATGCTCGGCCTGCCGCGGCTGGAGACGCGTCCCGGCGTCGGCGCGCGGCGTTAGTGATCGAACGAGAGTTACTTTGAGCGCAACGAGCCCCGACAGCAAAGCACTCGATATCGGCCAGCTCCTCGATGGGGCACAGTGGAGCGCTTTCCAGAAATCGGTCGTTGCACTCGTCGCGCTGGCGCTGGTCTTTGACGGGCTGGATGCGCAGGTGCTGGGTCTTGCGATACCGGCGCTGATCCTGGACTGGAATGTCGCACGCGCCGATTTCGCACCCATCGCCGCGGTCGGGCTCATTGGCATGAGCATAGGAACCGTGTTGGGCGGCTACGTGGGCGATCGGATCGGCCGCAAGTGGGGCCTGATTTTCAGCGTGCTCGTTTTCGGCGTCGCCACGACGGCCTCGGCAATAGTCGATACGCTGTGGGCCCTTGGCCTGTGTCGGGCAATCGTCGGCATCGGTCTCGGCGGCGCGTTACCGAATTCGACGGCGATGATTGCCGAGTACACACCGGCGCGTTCGCGCAGCGTCGGGATCGCTGTGGGCATGGTCACGATTCCCGTCGGTTCGATGCTCGGAAGCCTGCTCGCCGCTGCGATCATAGAAGACCTCGGCTGGCGCATGCTGTTTGCAATCGGCGGCGTTCCGCCGATTCTGCTTGCGCTATCGTTCATATGGCTGATGCCGGAGTCGCCACGCTATCTCGCCGGCCGGCCACAGCGCCGCGCCGAGCTGATGCGCACGCTTGCGCGTTCCGGCGTGCAGACCGCTTCGGACGTGCAGTTCAGCGGCGCGCACAGCGACGGCCGAGGTCGGACATCACTGTCGACACTGTTCGGGCCGGGCATCCGAAAGGACACGATGCTCACATGGCTCTCGTTCTTTATGACGATGCTGGCACTTTACACGCTCGTTAGCTGGGGACCGGCGATGCTCGCCGGGGAAGGTTTTCCGCTGGGATTTACCGGTACGGCACTGGCGTCGTTCGGCTTCGGTGGCATCTTCGGCTGCCTTTGCAGCGGGTGGATGCTCAAGTACCTCGGTTCGCGGATCACGAAGTTTCTGCTCGCCGGTGGCGGTGCGTTATTCGCGGTGGGTACCGGCGCGCTGTTCGGAGAATCGGCACCGGCGCAAACGACGATCATGCTGACGTTCGGCGCGCTGGGTTTTAGTCTGGCGGGGATGCAGAACGCCCTGTATACGCTGAGCGCACATCTGTACGCGACAACGGCCCGGGCAACGGGGATCGGTGCAGCATTGTCCGTCGGCAGACTCGGTGCCGTTGTCAGTTCGTTTACCGGCGCCTGGTCGATCGATCTCGGCGGCGGGGCGACGTTCTTTTGGGTGATCGCGGCAGGCTTAGGCCTCGCTGCCATTGCAGGGGCCAGTGTCGAGCGGCCGATACCGGCTGTTCGCGCACTGCCAGGGTAGAGGAACCATACGATGCTTTCCAAAGAGGACAATGAAACACTGGTACGTGTCGGACCCGGAACGGCGATGGGCGAGCTGATGCGGCGATACTGGATACCGGCGTTACTCAGCTCGGAGCTGCCGGAGCCCGACGGCGCGCCGGTGCGCCTGCGTCTGATGGGCGAAGATCTGGTGGCGTTTCGCGATACCGGCGGCAACGTCGGCGTGCTCGAAGAGCACTGCCCGCATCGTCGCGCGTCGCTTGCGCTCGGTGCGAACGAAAACGGCGGCCTGCGTTGTCTTTATCACGGCTGGAAATTCGCCGTCGACGGCGAATGCCTGGAGGCGCCGGCGGAGCCGCCGTCATCCAGAATCTGTGCGACCGTCCGGGCGAAAGCCTATTCGACGCGTGAAGCCGGCGGCATGGTCTGGGTCTATATGGGACCTGCCGATCAGGTGCCGTCATTCCCCGAATACGACTGGTTGAGCATGCCGCCGGAGAATGCCGTCGCGTTCAAGATACTCGAAGACTGTAACTATGCGCAGGCGGTCGAAGGCACGATCGACTCCGCTCATGCCGGCATTCTGCATCGCGAACAACCCTGGGACGCGCCGGCGAAGTACCCTCACGAACGCGACCTGACCCCGAAAATCGAATGCGATCCGACGCCATACGGGATGCGTTATGCGGGCGTGCGCAGCTTTCGCGAGAACGAAATCCACGTGCGCGTCACACAGGTGATCCTGCCGTTCACGACACTGATTCCGCCGATCGGGCACGGGCCGGCAAAACATCGTCGCATGGCGAACGCGTTCGTGCCGCGTGATGACGTTTCGACCTGGCACATACAGTGGTTCTTCGACGAAACCCAGCCGATCGATGTGCCGTATCGGATCGAAGAAGGCGGCATCTGGATCGACAAGGACTTCCGTAAGGAACTCAACATCGACAACTGGTACGGACAGGACCGGGCATGGATGAAGACCGGTATGTTCTCCGGCATCAGGGGCGTCGTCACGCAGGATCATGCGGTCAACGAGACCCAGGGCGCGATACTCGACCGCACAAAGGAGCATCTCGGTGCATCCGATATCGCCGTTGTGACATGGCGCCTGCAGTTGATTCGCGCAGCGCGAGCGTTCGCCGAAAACGGCACGCTGCCCGAGGCTTTGACGACCGATTTCCCGTGGGGAGACATCAGGGCCGAGACGCTGGTGCTGCCGGAATCGAAGGACTGGAAGGACGAGGCGGTGAGGGTGGATTCCGCCGCCTAGGTAATGCATATCGTCGACAGCCACTGTCACGTCGGGCTGAACTGGTACCAGCCAGTCGAGTCACTGCTCGATGAGATGCAGCGCAACGACGTATGTCAGGCTGTGCTGGTCCAGATGCTCGGCCAGTTTGACAACGATTATCTGTTCGATTGCCTGGAACGATTTCCCGGGCGCTTCGCCTGCGTCGTGGGTATTGACGTCGGCGCGGGTCAGGCAGCCTGCGACCAGCTTGCGGATCTGGCAGGCAGGGGCGTGGCGGGCCTCCGGCTGAGACCGCAGGCGCGATCGCCGGGTGAGGATCCGCTCGCGATCTGGCGAGCGGCGGAAAAACTCGGACTCGTCGTCAGCTGTGTCGGGAATGCCGATACATTCGCTGCGGCTGAGTTTCGGGAACTGCTGTGTACGGTGCCGGAGCTGACCGTTGTGCTCGAGCACCTGGGCGGCACGAGTCAGCCCGATACACAGGACGAGCAGATGATGCGAACGAAGCGCGTCTTCGAGCTTGCCGAACTGCCGAACGTGTGCCTCAAGGTGCCTGGACTCGGTGAGCTGCTGCCGAGACTGCGTAAGATGCCGGCCCGATCGATGCCATTCGATCAGCGGCCTGCGCAACTCGCCCTGGCGATCGAGTGCTTCGGCGCGGAACGTTTGATGTGGGGCAGTGATTATCCGCCGGTCGCTGCGCGTGAAGGCTACCGAAACGCGCTCGAATGGGTGCGCGATGCGTTGTCGACGGAAACCGAGCAGGCGCTGGAGCAGATCTTTGGCGCGACGGCGCGGCGCATATTCGGGCTGCCGCAACCGTCATGACGGAAACGCCACTGAACCGGTGAACGTCACGGCTGCTGCTTCTGCCCGGCCGTGCGCTTCGTGATACGGATGACTTCCTCCCAGTCGTCGTTGTCCACGAGGAAGGACATCGCGTAATGTGCGATTTTCCACTCGCCGCGCTCGAACACCAGTACGCCGGTGCCTCTGAATTGACCATTCGTCTCGGAAAAAACGATTTCATCGAACCATGCCACGTT
>JASFSB010000079.1:0-7680 GCA_050114615.1 Gammaproteobacteria bacterium | reverse complement strand
TTCCAGACCAAGATGGTCCTGCTGCTGCTGGCCGGCGTGAATTTTCTCTTCTACAAGTTCAGGGTCGAGCACATGCTGGCGGCGGTCGGCCCCGGCGAAGACACACCCGCTATCGCGAAGACAGTCGGCGCCGCATCGCTGATTTTATGGCTGGGCGTTTTGACTTTCGGGCGACTGATTCCATACCTGGGAACCGGCTGACACCTGTCCGAAGCGGTTGATATCCACGCGGCGACCGCGCTGGCGGCCGCCGCTTTTTTCTGCGGCCTGAACTCAACGTCAGACTTCAGGGGCCGGGCGATTCCCGCAGACCCAGGATCTTCCGCGCCTGCGCCGGCGTGGCGACACCCCGGCCGCTGGCCTGCGCCATGTCGGCGACGCGCGCCACGAGCTCGGCATTACTCGCGGCGAGCCGCTCACCGTCCCAGCGAAGATTGTCCTCGAGACCCGTTCTGCAGTGCCCGCCAAGCTCGAGTGCCCATTCGTTCAGCAGCAGCTGATAGCGCCCGATTCCCGCGGCCGTCCAGGTAGCGCCCGGAGCAACCTCGCTGAGCTGGCTCAGTTCGAATTCGAGTACGTCGCGCCGTGCCGGTTGTGCGCCGGGAATCCCCATCACGAACTGGACGTGCAGCGGAGCACGGAGCAGCGCTTCTTTCACGAGATTCGCAGCGTTGTAGAGCATCGCGAGATCGAAGATTTCAATCTCCGGCTTGATGTCGTAGTCCAGCATCATCGTCGCCAGTTCACGAATCAGCCCCGGATCGTTCTCGTAGATCGTCGTTGCGAAATTGACTGATCCCGTCGCCAGTGAAGCCATATCCGGGCGGTGCACGAGCATCCCCCCACGTTCGCTGCCGCGGCCGCTACGTCCGCCGGTGGAAAACTGCACGATCATCCCGTCGCAGTGCCGGCGTACGCCGGCGGCGAAACGCGCGAAACGCTCCGGATCGCAGGACGTCGTGCCATCGTCGTCGCGCACGTGAACGTGCACAAGCGCTGCACCGGCCTCGTACGCCGCGTGGGTCGATTCGATTTGCTCTTCGACCGTGACGGGTACCGCAGGATTGTCCGCCTTCGTCGGGACCGATCCCGTGATGGCCACGGTGATGATGCACGGCTCACTCACTGCGAGATTTCTCCGTCAACAGACCGGGGCTCCAGGTACCGCAGATATTCTTCTTCGAAAGCGAGCAACGCCGGGTCGCTGATGCGATCCACGTAGAGCCGCCCGTCGAGATGATCGAATTCATGTTGAAACACCGTCGCCAGAAATCCATCGAGCTCGAGTTCGAACGCCTCGCCCGTCACTGCGAGGGAGCGGACGCGCACATGCTGCGGCCGCTCCACAAAGCCGCGTAATCCGGGCACGGACAGGCAACCTTCCCAATAGCCGGCGCTTTGTGCATCTAACACTTCGATTTCCGGGTTGACGAACACTGTCAGCGGAACCTGTGGGATCTCTCCGTAACGCGACGGCCCGCCAGCGATCTCGATCAGCGCGACCCGCCAGGATTCGGCAATCTGCGGAGCTGCCAGACCGATGCCGCCGTAGTCGTGCAGCGTATCGACCATATCTTCGATCAGCCGCTCGAACCAGGGACTGCGTAATTGCCCGTGCGACACCGGCTGCGCCCGCTGGCGCAGCACAGGATGCCCCATCCTGATAATTCTTCTTACTGCCATTTTCACTGCACGACTAGCCGAACCGTGCCGGCCCGCCTACCATGGCCGCTGGTTCGCCCCCAGCATACGGCCTCGTTCTTGCAACACAAGTATCGCGTATTTCTTATTTGCGCCACCGGCATATTCGTCACGGTCTTCGATACGAGCTCAGCGATCGTCGCGCTGCCGACGATAGCGAGCGAATTCGGGTCGGATCTGACTGTCGCCCAGTGGGTCATTATCGCCAATAATCTGACGATCGCGGCATTCCTCGTTCCCGCCGGTCGCCTGTCCGACATCATCGGACGCAAGCTCATTTACGTCGTTGGCTGCGTCGTCTTCGCGGCCGGCGCCGCACTGTGCTTGCTGTCACCGTCGATCGGCGCGCTGATACTCGCACGCTGCATCGTGGGGCTCGGCTGCGCGATGATCCAGGGTACGGCTATGGCGATTCTCGTCGGCAATTTTCGGCCCGACGAACGCGGACGAATGCTCGGTCTGCAGCTCGGTGGCGTGGGCCTCGGCGCCATTGCCGGACCGGCGCTTGGCGGACTCATCGTTGGCACAATCGGGTGGCGCATGCTGTTCGCAGTCGGGGTCGTTGCGATGCTCCTCAACGGAATCATCGGTCAGCAGGTTCTGCGCAAGCGGCCGCAACGGCCGGACGACGTCCCCAGTTTCGACTTTCCGGGCGCAGCGCTGTTTTCGGCGACGTTTGTCGCCGGGCTGCTGACGCTGACACTGGCGCCACGCACCGGCTGGAACCATCCCAATACGCTGCTGGGCGTTGCGGCCTGTCTCGGGCTCGGGTGGGCCTTCGTGGCAGTTGAACGGCGCCACCCGCACCCGATCCTGGATTTCCGGCTGTTCCGCAATGCCGCCTTCAGTCTCGGTGCGCTCGCCGCGGTTGCGCTGTTCATGTGCATGTCCGCCACGAGATTCCTGACGCCGTTTTTCTTGCAGGCCGTCAAGGGCTTCGATCCCACCCGCGTCGGCGTTTTGATGCTGCCGGCCGCCGGCGTGACTGCGATAGCCGCACCATTCGCTGGACGACTTGCCGATCGCTTCGGCGTGCGGCTGTTTGCGAACATAGGTCTCGGAATAGCCATCGTCGGACTGGTGATATACGGCAGCGTCCAGCCGGGTTCCCCGACCTGGCTCGTCGTGGTGGGCCTGATGACACTGGCCCTCGGGATGGCCTGCTTTGGTGCGCCGAATTCGGCAGCCATTCTGAATTCGGTGGGGGCTGAGTCGCACGGCGTCGCATCCGGGTTCGTCAACCTGTGCCGCAACGGAGGCAATGTCATCGGCATCGCGTTCAGCACGGCGCTCGTCACGTGGACTATGGGTGCAGCGGGCTATCCGCCGTCGCTGAGCGAAGTGCGCGCGACGGCCGAAGCGGGCCTGTTTTCTGCGTTCACGCTCGGGTTTCGGTCAGTCGCTCAGGCGCTGATCCTGATTGCGCTACCCGTATTCATCGTCGTCGTCATCTGGTCTGTCGTACGCGCACGCGCCGGGCGCGGAAAAGCCTCGTCCGGTACACAAAGCGCAGCGACACCACAGCTGCCAGCCGAGTAACGCCGGATCTAGTCCTCCAGCACCGCGTGCAAAAAGGCAGCGACCTCGGCCGTACGCTCCGGCGAGTAGAATGCTTCGCCTCCATGGGCTGCACCGTGCACGACGTCGAATACGACTTTGACACCGGCCTTCTTCGCTGCCCCGTGTAACTCGTGGGTCTGATTGATGGGCATCTGCGGATCCTGGTCGCCATGCAGCAGATACATCGGCGGATCGTGCTCATCGACGAAGTACACGGGGCTCGCGAGCCTGGCAAGCTCTGCACTGTCCTCCACCGGTCCGCCGAAAAGCAGCTCCAGTGCAGGCACACGAACGTTCAATCCGAATGGCGTCGACTGATCGAGTATCGAAGTCAGATTGGATGCGCCGAAATAACTGACGAGCGCCTGGACGTCCGAGCTCGTTGCGGTAAATCGACCGAGGGATCCCTCGTGCGCCGCGCTGCCGTTGGTGACTGCAACGAGCGCAGCGAGATGTGCGCCGGAGGAAGCGCCTGAGATCGCGATGCGGGAACCGTCGAATCCCAGTTGTTGCGCATTGGCCCTGAGATAACGCACCGCCGCCTTGAGATCATGAACCTGCGCCGGGAACGGCGCAACGGAAGAAAGGCGCTGAGCCACGCTGGCCATCGCGAACCCGTGTCTGACGAGACTGATCGCGTCCACATCGTCCTTCGAACCAAAACGCCACGCCCCGCCGTGTACCCACACGATCAGCGGCGGAGTGTCGCTACCCTCCGGCAGGTACAGATCGAGCGCGAGATCGGAATCGTCGACATCGGCGAAGACGATGTCACGCTCGACGCGCATGCCCGTCAGATCCGCTGAGCCGTCCGGCTGCGCTGCAACGCCGGCGCCAATTAACATCAGCCAAGCCAGTTTCCAGAGCCCGCGTATCGTTCCCATCGGTCACCTTTCAGTTCGCATTCGACGCATCACGATGGCGCCGGATCGCTGATGAGGCCGGCGGCAGTGACACCGGCCGCGCACGCTGCCTCGTCCTCGTCTCCGGTGCCGCCGCTCGCGCCTGCCGCACCCAGAATTTCACCTGCCGAATTCCTGATCAGAACGGCACCTGGCTGAGGCAGAAACCGGCCCTGTCCCGTCGCGGCGAGCGCGACGAAAAAGTTCGGATTGTCCTGCGCACGTTCAGCCAGGACACGGCTCGGGGCTCCCATGCCGACGGCGCCCCAGGCTTTGCCGAGCGCCACGTCGAAACGGAACATACTGGCGCCGTCGTCGCGTCCGACCGCCTTGATGTGACCCGCGGCATCCAGCACGACGACGGTCAGCGGCGCAACGCCTGCGCCACGCGCCTGCGCTATCGCGCCGGCGACGATCCGATTGGCAGCATCGAGTGTGAGTTTTGCTTCGCTCATACCTGTGAATCCGTTTAATCCCTGAGTCGGTGTTCGCGTGCGATCGAACGAAATTTCTCCGCTCCATCGGCATCCAGTGGCACGTTGAACATGACACGCAGAAGCGGATGTCCTTCGGGAATATAAGTCGAAAACTCGAACTTCACTCCCTGAAACTGCGGATTTTGCGTTTCATCGATTCCCGCACGATTGAACTCGTATTCCGGCGCGTCCCAGTGTTCGCGAAAAGCTTCACATGTCTCCATCAATTCGTCGACGAGTTCCTCGAACGACTCGACATTCGCCGCCTGACTGTAATCGACACGAAACTTTGGAACGATGCTTGCCGCCGTCGCTGCATACACTTCAGGTGTCTGCGGGTACTCGACGTTTTCCATCAGGACCTTGAACAGGTTCCGCTGCCCTGCAGGTCGATTCGTCCAATCGAGAAAAACGGTATCGTTGACGATATTGGATGCCAAAACGTCCCAGCGCTCAGTCATGACCAGAGCCGGGAACTCCACCGCATCGATGAGCCGCCGCAAAGTGTCACTGACCTCGATATCGTCGGTTGCGAGCGGCGGTGCCGGACGCCGCTGGGCAAGCGAGTAGAGATATTCACGCTCCCCCGGCGACAGGCGCAAAGTGAGGCAGATCTGGTCCAGCACTTTCGCGGACACCTGAATATCCCGGCCCTGTTCGAGCCACGTGTACCAGGTGACGCTGACACCCGCGAGCGCCGCGACGTCCTCACGCCGCAGTCCTGGCGTACGACGGCGGCCGCCGCTCGGCAGGCCAAGCTCCTCGGGCGTCAGCCGCTGTCGGCAATTCTTAAGAAACTCACTGAGTTGTCGGCGATGAGCGTCGGTTCTCTCCGGATGCGCTGAAGTCATATGTGTGATTGGCGAGAAACGGCTGCTCCCCTGCCCCCCCGGGCGAATGGTTCTTATTCACCGATGATAGTTCAGATCGCAGCGCCGGTCATTCGATATGACCCGGTGCCAGCGGCAATCTCGCGTGTGTTACCTTGTCATGCTCGATCCACATCCTCGCGCCGGTCCGCTCGAGGTATCGGAGAACCCGCGCTCGCGAGGCCCGCGATGCCTGCGCATCATACTCAAACGTCGGCACTCGGTCCGTCTCGATCTCCTCGGGATAGTGGTACAGGTCGCCGGCAAGGACAACCGGACCGTAGTCTCGCAATTGCACGGCGAGCACCTGATGGCCCGGTGTGTGACCGGGGGTCGCCATGACGACGACCGAGCCATCGCCGAAAACATCGTAATCGGCGTTGTCGAGAACGATTGTGTCAGCGGATTCGAGCAGATTGAACGTTGCAGTTGCGATGATGCCCTCGGGCTGATCTGCAAACATGAAGTCGCGCTCGGCACGCTGCACGATCCATGTCGCGCGCGCGAATGCATTCGCATTGCCGGTGTGGTCGGAGTGATAGTGGGACAGTGCGAAATAGTCTATGTCCGCAGGCGTGTATCCGGCCGCGGCAAGCTGAGGCAAAAGGGGCGTGTCCGCACGAATGACACCTTCGACCACCGGCCGGTCTTCACTCTCCTGGAATGCGTCGTCCGGAATGGCGCCGGCATCGAACATCAGCGTGCCTTCGGGATGGACGATCAGGTACGAGCGATTGACGAAATCGACTTCGGCGAGCTCTCCGGGCTCGAAATTGAAAAGCTGCGTATCGAGACCATTGATCTCGCCGTTGTCGAAAATGTAGATGCGCACTGTGTCGACAGAATCCGGTCCGCCGGCACTGCCGCATGATGCGAGCAGAACAAACAACACAGCGGCAGCGGCGCGATACAGCGGAGATAGGAGGCGCTTGTCGATGATCATCGGCGTGTCTCTTTTTTGACGCGGCTTCCAGGCGGAACTGAACCTGCGTCGCAGTAAGCAAGCGCGCGCATCGTTACGCTTACGTTGCGGGTTCTGTTGTCGCGCAATACGACGAAACGGTGGCTACGAGCGGACATTCTGTAATCAGCGAATTGACGAGTCTCGTTGGTTCGATTGATTTTGACAAGTCAGAGGTCGAAGGCTCCATTCCGCTGCGCTTCTCGCGACAGCTCCGAAACAAAGCGGATGCGTTTGCCGTCAAGGACCACGAGCGAATTATCTCATATCGTCGGCTCGATGCTCTGAGCAACCAGCTCGCTCATCGCATCCTGAGCGAATTCGGGACCCGCCCGTTGCGCGTGGGCCTGTTCTTCCCATTGACGCTCGATGCGGTCGCTGCGCACCTGGGCGTCTGGAAAGCCGGGAAAACCTGCGTGCCGATCGATCCGGCGTCTCCTCCGGCACGCGCCGCACGAATCCTCGCTGATGCGGGCGCCCAGGTCGCTGTTACGGCCGATACGCACTTCGAATCAGCCTGTAATCTCAATGCGGTGGAACGTGTGCTCGAATTTCGCGCGGCAGCCGGGTCGATGTCCGAGGACTCGCCACGGATCAGTATCGACCCGGGCGATCCGGCGGCAATCATCTATACGTCAGGCTCTGCGGGTCGACCCAGAGGCGTCGTACACACGCATCGATCTCTGCTGCATCGCTGCTGGTCGGACACACAGTATTTTCAAATCACACCGCGGGATCGCGTATCGCTGCTTACCTCACCGAGCGTCGGAGCGGGTCTTCCGCAAATTCTCTCTGCGTTGCTCAACGGCGCGTCGCTGTATCCGTTCGACCTGCAGACACGCGAGTTCGAGGAACTCTATGAGTGGCTTTGGTCAGAACGCATTTCGCTGTTCTGTCCGCCGGTATCCGTGTTTCGACAGTTTCTCAGATTCTGTCCGGCCAATGAACGTTACGATGATTGTCGATATGTCATTCAGGCCGGCGACGCGACGCTGACGAAGACGATCGAAGCATGGCGCAGGCATTTCCCGCCATCATGTACGCTCGTTTGCCAGCTGACCAGCACGGAAGCGCAGGTCGTGAGCCGTTACTCGATTTCACACGACCAGCCGATCAGCGATCGCTACGCCCCGGTCGGCTTCGTCGATTGCGACAAGCAGCTCACGATCGTCGACCGCGATGGAAATCCGGTTGTGCGCGGCGCGATTGGG
>JASFSB010000078.1:0-7686 GCA_050114615.1 Gammaproteobacteria bacterium | reverse complement strand
GATCGAGAAACCACTCGTGATCGTGTTCGCGGTCGCGATCGAGTTCCCTGAGCGGCTCCTCACGGGCCTGATATCGCTGGGCAAGCACCGACACGAGTCGTATCAGTTCGCGCTCGAAAGTCCTGTGCTCCCGGTAGAGATAACTGAACAGCGAATAGATCGCATAGAAATTTGCGCCCAGCCGCGTGTAGAAAATCCGCATCTCGCCGGTCGGCGGCGGCGCATCGAAGCGGTCGAGTATGCGGTTGAGCTCGGCATGAGCGATCTGTTCGTACATTGGTCGGTCAGTCTCCCTGCGTCTCGTCCCATTCTGAAAGGACTGCCTCGTAGAATTCCCGTTTACTCACCGTCGCACCCCGGTGCCCGAGGATCGCCGAGGCAAAGGACTGCGCACGCTCTGCACAGAGCGTGAGTGGCCAGCCGCGGGTGAGTCCGGTGATGATAACTGCGGAGAACGCGTCGCCGGCACCGACTGCGTCGACGACATCGACATTGGCGCGCGGTTGCGCCTGGGCGTATTGACCGTTCACCGTGAGGATCTCCGCACCGCGGGCGCCGTGCGTCACGACGAGCCCCTGCAGAGCGAACTCCTGCAGGAAATCCTGCGGCGTAGCCGATGGGCGGAGCGCTTCGAGCTCTGCCTCGTTCAGTTTCACCCATGTTGCGTGATGCAGGCTGGCCGTCACCTGATCCGCGTGCCACCATGGGTCGCGAAGATTAACATCGACGAACACGCCGCCCGAGTGTCCGGCGCGAATTCTCGCCAGTGCGCTGCGCGAGCGCGCATCGCGCAGCGCGAGTGTGCCGTGGTAGAGCAGCCCGCTGGCGGGGACCTCGTCGGGTGCTGCGATCGCATCCCAGGCGGCAGGATGAACGATTTCATAGCTCGGCTCACCGTGTTCGAGGGTGACGTCGACCGTGCCGGTCGGTAACGCCGGATCGGTCTGCAGCTCGTTCGTCCGCATGCCCCAGACTCGCATCGCTTCGAGGACCCGGTGGCCGAGTGCATCGTTGCCGATGCGGCTGATGAACCGCGGCGAGTGGCCGAAACCCTCGAGGTGCCAGGCGACGTTGAACGGCGCACCGCCGAGGACAGCGGTTTGATCTTCGAAGCGATCGAACAGCACTTCCCCGAAGACCAGAATGTCTGTCTCATTCATGCTTTCGTGTCCGTTGCGTCGTTTTCCTCGATCCAGGCCGCGACATGCGGATGGAAGTGCGCAATTCCTTCCAGAATGCCTGCCGCGTAGTTCCCGTTCATATCGAGGAAACCGCCGCGTGCAAGGTATAGGCGCTCACTTATGCCCTTTTCCGCGGCTGCAGTCGTTGCCGCCTCACGCACTTCGTCGACTGCGTTGGCGACCAGGACCGCCGGTATCGGACTCACAAGCACTTCGAGGTCGTTACCGCTGTCGCCACTGAAGACCGTCTCGCCGATATCGAAACCCAGTGTGTCCATCAGGTACTCGATCGCGTGCAGCTTGCTTGCCCGTTGCGGCAGGATATCCAGCAAACCGACACCGGCCAGTTCGTCTGTGCTGTGCACGATGCGGGCGCGCACACCGCGCCGTAGCAATCGCTCGCTGATTGCCGTATCGAGCCCGAGTCGATCCGCGGCGATCGGTACGTAGTAACTCAGCTTGAAGCGGTTCTGCTTTTCGTCCGGCTGCAGCTCGAGTTCGCCGATGCCCCGAAGCAGACGTTCGAGCTCCTTGCGGGTGACGCCGTTCCAGTCGGGCGCAATCGCCTCCTGCCAGGCTGTGAGCATCCGCCAGTCGCCATCGCGCCTCACCGAATAGATGCTCGTGCCGACGTTGCCGATAACGTAGTCCGGCAGCGGCAGCGCGAACGTATCCAGCGCCTCTTCGACCAGTTCACGATGGCGACCCGTGACATAGGCCAGCGTCACTTCAGGACGCGCCGTCAGCCGTGAAAAACGTTCACGTGCACGCGGCGCTTCCGGCTCCACGCCGTTCGGGAGAAGTGTCCGGTCGAGGTCAGTGCAGACGAACAACCGGTGCGCGGGCCGGATATCTGCAGTGTTCACGTTTCGAGGAAGTCGTAATGCTCGATGGCCTCGAGAATACCGGCCGCGTAAGGCCGATCCGCATAGTAAATCCCGTCGAGCCCCGTCAGATCGGAAAGCTCTTCGCTGTGTCGGTTGCCGACCACGACGGCCAGAGGAATCCCGCGCATCATGTCTTCATCGGCGCCCGAGCCGCCGGCAACGAGAATGCGTTCCAGCGGGATTTCCAGGCGATGTGCCACATAGCGCAGGGCCTGGCCCTTCGAAGCACGCGAGGGGATCACATCGATGAACTGACCGAAAGAGAGCACGACGTTCGCTGTAATCTCGAGCTGGCGCAGGTGGTTGACGATATCTTCCACCGGCGGTGCGGTTTGCGCGTCGTAATAAAACGAGACCTTGAAGCGGCTCTGGTCGATCTTACTCTGCAGTTCCAGACCTTCGATGTCGGCGAGCGCTCGATGCACTCTGTCGGACGACCAGTCGACATCGATGTGGTCGGCCCAGTACGAGTCTTCGGAGAGTCTCGGTCCATAGTGGATGCGAGTGCCGAGGCTCGTTAACAGCACGTCGGGTACCGGGATGCCGTGCGTGCGGATAAACGACAGGGCAGAGTCGAGCCGGCGGCCGGTGGCGATGCCGAATGTCAGTCGTCGGCGATTGTTCGCGATGACCTTTGCGAAATCCCGGAGCGCCGTGTCGTCACCAACGAGGCTGTGATCGAGATCGGAAAACAGCGCACGATCACGATAGCGTCCGACTTCAACGGGCTTCGCGATCTCCAGAACCGGGCGATATTTTTCTCTGAGCTTCGCCGTATGTTCGATGTAGCGCTCGGCGTGCGCCTCCCAGGTGTAGTGCCGGGCGACGCCGGCGATTCCACTCGCTGACGCTTCTCGCCAGCGCTTGCCGTCATTCAGCAGTCCGAGGATCGCGGCGGCAATCGCCGTGCGATCCAGCGGGTCAACGAGCTCGCCATTTTCGCAATTGCCAATGATATCGACCGGGCCACCGTTTTCCGTCGCGACGACCGGCAGGCCGCTGGCGGCAGCTTCGAGGATCGTCAGACCGAAAGGCTCGGTCAGTGCCGGATTGACGAACACACCGTGGCGCTTTGCTGCGATTCGATAGATCTGCGGAATGTCGTCCGCCGAGTGGTGCTTGGGAACGGCGGTTTTCCCGTAAAGATCGAAGCTGTCTATAAGGAGAAGTATGTTCGTAAGGACTGAGCGCGCGCCGGTGTCCAGATCGCGAATGTCCTCGCGCGTGCCTGCGACGATCAGCAGGTTGGCTTTCTCCTGCAGTTCGGTCGATTGGCCGAAGCTCTCGATCAGCGTCAGTATGTTCTTGCGTTCGTCCGGTCGCGACAGTGCGAGAATCAGCGGCTTGTCGGGCTCCGCGAAAAAGCGATCGATGCTGGCCGCGAACGGAAACGCTTCCTCTGGCGCCGGAGGCCGGAAGCGCGTGAGATCCGTGCCCGGCGGTATGACCGTCATGCGACTCGGGTCGTAGTAGTCGTACAGCTCGTATTGCTCGCGGATCTCGTTTTGAGTGCTGGTGATGACCAGGTCCGCGTTCGCGAGAACGAATTCCTCGGCATCGATGCGTCGGGCAATGTTGTAGGTTTGTTCGATTTCCTGGACAGACATGCCTCTGGCGATCAGTCGCTTGCGCTTGTCTCGGCCAAGTGAATGACCGGTGTGGACGAGCGGCACGCCGAGCCAGTTTGACAGTCTTACGCCGACATAGCCGGCATCGGCATAGTGCCCATGCACAATTTGCGGTGTGCGTTCGTGTTCCTGCAGGTATGTGTAGAGATTGTCGGTGAACTCATCGAGGTAGTCCCAGAGCTTTTCCTTCGGGATGTATTCCTCAGGACCGCAATCGATCCGAACGATGTCGAAATTGGGGCTCACGGACTCGCGCCGTACTGCATAGTCGTCACTTACGGCAGGATCGACGATGCGCCGCGTGACGAGCTCAACGTGCGCGTCGCGGGCAACGGCGGCAAGGCTTCGTCCGAACTCGACGACGTACTTCGTCTGACCGCCCGTATCCGCATCCCGACCGAGCTCGAGGTCGTGGCCTCGAATCAGCCCGTGAACACTGATCAGCAGGTAATACCGGGCTGGTTCCGCGGAGGGCTGTGGTCGGGATCCTGTGTTCATATAATTTCGTTACGGATGCGCGGCTGTGCGCTGTGTTGGGCCGCCGGTCATCCGCAGCGTGTGCGCAGCTAATTTACCGGATTCCGCCGTCGACTGCCTGGCATTGGTGCTGCGAACCGCGCGGTTGCGCTGGTGTGCGGCTAGAATGTGTCGGATCTGTGTGCAGGAGGGATTCGATGTTCCGATCGTTGGTGCCAGCCGGTATCGCTTCGGCGACGCAGCGCCCGCGCCGGCGCCGCGGCTGCTGGCTCGCTCTGGTGCTTGGCGCCGCGCCCGGCACCGGTTTCGCCGAGCCGGCGATGTACACGCTCGACCCTGAGCACATAAGCGTCGGCTTTCGGGTCGAGCATCTCGGCTTCGCTCGCGTCGTTGCGACTTTCCGGGACGTCGAGGGATCGTACGTATTCGACGAGGAAACCGGAGCCCTTTCCGACGTCGATGTTCGTGTCCGGACGGCCAGCGTATTCAGTAACCACGACGCGCGTGACGAACATGTGCGCAGTCGCGACTTTCTGCACAGCGAGCGTTATCCGGAAATGCGGTTCAGCATGGCGTCTGCCGAGCAGATCGACGACCGCCGGTTCCGGATTACAGGGGAGCTCGAATTGCTCGGGATTCGTCATCCGCTGCAGCTCGAGGCGACCTGGAACAAGAGCGGCCCGTATCCGATCGGGCGCGGTATCTATGCCATGGGCGTATCGGCCACGGGCGTGCTGCGGCGCAGCGAATACGGCATGGATTACGCGGTCGATAACGGCTGGGTCGGCGACGAGGTCGAAATATTCATCGAGTTCGAAGCGCGTAGAAACTAGCTACAATGGGCGTCCGGAATCCCCGGGAACAGGAGTGTCAGATGACCGACAAGACCGAAAACGATAAAGGGCGGCGATCGATAGTCACCGGCATGGGTGTCGCTGCGGCAGGCCTGACGCTTGGCGCCAGCGCGGTGAATGCGCAGTCGTCGGGGTTCCGACCCGCACGCCATGGCCTCGACGCATGGATGGACGAGTTGTCGGGATCGCATCGTGTATTCATCGATACATCGACCGCACTCGGGGGTGCCGAAGCGTTGTTGTATGCGAATAACATATTCAGCGCACACACGAACGCGTATTCCGGGGCGCCTGAAGACTACGCAATGGTCGTTTGCTTTCGACATATATCGACGCCGTTCGGATACGGTGACGCCGTCTGGGAAAAGTACGGCGAGGTTTTTTACGGCATCATGCAGTTTGCTGATCCGGCGACCGGCGGCGCGCCAAGCGCGAATCTGATGAACGCAGCGGATCGTCCTGCGCTGCCCAACTTCGGTAACACGATCGACAAGATTGCAGCGATGGGGGCGACGTTCGCGATCTGCAACAATGCGACTCAGTTCTTTGCCGGTCAGGTCGCTGCGGCTACGGGCCGCTCCGCAGACGATGTGTACGAAGAGTTTGTCGATTCAGCCGTGCCCAACAGCCGCTTCGTATCCGCAGGCGTGATTGCGCTGACCCGGGCGCAGGAGTATGGCTACAGTCTCTTGTACGCCGGCTGAGGTGGAGGCCGCGATGAGTCATATCCTAAAATCCTTTGCCGTGTTATCGGTCTGTGGCCTCGCAATGGAGGCGTCGCTCGCACAGTCGCTCGACACCAGGATTGCGGAGGCTGTGATGCCGCTGCCAGCCGAGCTGCAAGCCGAGGCGACAGTCTTCGAATACGATGCTGCAACCGGCGAGCGCGTCGTGCTGCGGCGCGGCAGCAATCACGTGGAGTGTCAGACTCGGGACCCGGAGACCGGATTCACGCGTTGCTTCGGAGTCGTCGATGCCGACCGACGTGACCTCGCTGCGAAGTTCGGTGCGCAGGGAATGTCGAATGAAGAGATAGCGGACGCATTGGCAGCGGCGGAAGCCGACGGCCTCGTGGAGCCCGCGCCGTTCGGGTCGTTGCTGTACCGTCGGTACGATAAAGACGATCGAATACAGTTGTTGTGGGTCGTCCGACTGCCGAATGCGACATCGGAACAGCTCGGTATGCCGACGGCGAGTCAGCGCGACAGCTCACTTGCCGGACAAGGCCTGCCGTGGATGATGCGCGAAGGCACGCCGCAGGCGCATCTGATGATACCGATCAACGGGACGGCACTTTCAAACCCCGGCGGCGCCAGCATGAGAATCGACACCAGGGCAATCGACGACCCGGCTACTCAGGCGCGGTTGCCGCTGCCGGAGGATCTGCGGGCTGATGCGACGGTCGTTGAGTTCGACGCGGATTCAGGTGAGCGTCGCGTGCTCAGGCAGGGCACCAATATGATCGAGTGCCAGCCGCGCAATGCCGACACGGGCTTCACGCGCTGCTATCACGTGAGCCAGAGTGCCGAGCGTGAATTGATGGCGAAGCTTTTCGCGCAGGGCCGCTCGGCCGACGAAGTGCGCTCCGCGGTCGACGCCGCGCGCGAGGCCGGAACGCTTCCGCCTGCAACTTTCGGGGCACTGGATTATCGGCTCTACGAGGACGACGATCGGCTCAGATTGCTGTGGATATTACGTTTGCCGAATGCGACATCGGAACAGCTCGGTATGCCGACGGCGAGTCAGCGCGACAGCTCACTTGCCGGACAAGGCCTGCCGTGGATGATGCGCGAAGGCACACCACAGGCGCATCTGATGATACCGATCAACGGCACAGAGCTGTCGAACCAGGCGCGCGTCGCGCCTTAGCGCGCGGCGCTGTCCGCTGTCTCGTCCGACTCTGCTTCGAGCCGCTCATAGTACTCGCGGATCGGCCGAAACGGTCCGAATCGATGCTGCTCCTGTGAGAATGGATCGGCATAAGGTGGATAAGGACTGTCGACGGGCTTCATTCTGCGATCCGGGTAATCGTTGCCGAGATCTGCCATCTGCGGGCGCGGTTGTGAATTGATATACGCGGCAACATCGTAAGCGTCGTCGTCGCTGAGATCTGCCTCACCGAAGGGCATGCGCGCCTTGATGAAGCGTGCTGCCGTCAGCACTCGATTCATCCCGGCGCCGTTGTTGAAGCTGTCCGGTCCCCATAACGGCGGGAACACGTAGCCGTCGCGCGGATCGTGACTGGCCCGCAGTCCGCTGCCGTCTTCGCCGTGACAGACCTGGCAGCGCTGCTCGTAGACGACACCGCCAGCAGCGGGGTTTGCCGCGCGGTCCGGCTCATCGAACGGTGGCTGCTCGATCGACGTCTTACGACTTAGGCCCATCGCGGCGAACTGCTCACCGAGATTCAGTATGTAGGCCTCCATCGCGATCATTTCGACACTGTCGCGGGGCAATGCGCGACCGTTCATGCTGCGTTGCATGCAGCCGTTGATCCGGTCGCGGAGGTCGCCGATTCCACCGTCGCGACCCGAGAATCGCGGATAACGTTCCGATGTCGGCAGCAACGACAGCGTGCCAGGCATCATGCCGGTGTCCAGATGGCACGAAGCGCAGGCCAGTCGTGCTTCGGTGTAACGCTTGTCCGGATCCTGCTGGT
>JASFSB010000077.1:0-7707 GCA_050114615.1 Gammaproteobacteria bacterium | reverse complement strand
CTTCATCGATGTCAGTGACGGTGAGGATGTCCCGGCCGATGGCGCCATCATTGTTTCTCTTGCGCAATGGCGTGCGGCGGCAGAGGAGTTACGAGGCCGCGACCTCGGGATTCGGCTGCGCAGTGATGAGCCGCCGGAGCTGATCGCCGACGATTTGTCTGAGTTCTCGCTCATTGCCCTGGAGTTTCCCGTCTTTCGTGACGGACGTGCATATTCCTACGCGCGCATTCTGCGCGAGACACACGGCTACTCGGGTGAGCTGCGTGCAGTGGGTGACGTGCTGCTCGAGCAGCTGCACTTTATGATCCGGGTCGGCTTCGATGCGTTCGAGCTGCATGGCGCCGACCCCGAGGGCGCTTATCGAACGGCGGCGAAGGAGTTTTCCGCCTGGTACCAGCCCGGTGCGGATTCGCGTCCGACTGCCATGCAGCTGCGGCTGCACAGGAACTGAACAAAGGACTGAGTCCTATTGCGACACGCCAAGCGCGTCGAGCAACCGATCCTGATTTCTCTGGTGAGCCGGGCTCCAGAATCCGGCTTCCCGATAGTAACGTACGGCACCGGCGTGGTAAGGATGAACGATTTCTGACGGGATGGCTTCCTGGATCGTCGTTTCGGAAATCTGCGCGTGGTCACGTCGAAGTTCATCCCAGCTTTCGACGATTGTTCTTGTGATGATGTAGATACGATCCGCCGACATCGCCACGCTGGTATTCAGAAGGTCGTTCACGCCAGCCACGCGGATCGGCTCCGCAATGCCGACGTCGCCGTCTTCCGGCGCGATCGTTACCGCGAGCGCACCCGGCATGATCTCGGGCAGCCGTGCTTCGTCGGCGCCCATCGTCAGATAGCGAATCCCTCCGGGCAGCGTCGCGTTGACCTGCAGCGCGAGCGCCGTATTGAGTCCGGTCGGTACGGCATCGGCGCGCCCTTCGGTGAGCATGCGCATCGCCTCCGGCAGGCCCGCCACGACGACCGGGTTGACATCCTGCGGCGTGAGCCCACCGGTTGCGAGTATGCCCGTATGAAGCTGCTCCAGTGCCGCATTTGCCCGAAACGCAATGACGACGTCGCGTCCGCGCAGGTCTTCGACCCGCCGCAGCTCGGAATCGGCACGAACCATGTACATGATTGGCAGCGGGAAAATCATCGCGACCATTCGCAGATTGCTCATCGGCGCGTCATACGGCGGTGATCCCGTGAACGACAAATATGAATCGATGCTGGTGTTGAGTCCGAGCCCGATTTCGCCACGCTGCATCAGCGGGAGATAGACTGAAGAACCTGAGAACGGGCGGATGGTCGTCCGAATGCCGCCGTTTTCCTGCAGTACCCTGGCAAGACCGGCGGCGACGGCATAGACGTGTGTGCCGGCAGGGTTCGAGCCGATCGTCACGAGGCGCGACTGAGCGCTATCTTCACTGCCCCCGCACGCACTGATCAGGATGCTCAGCGCCAGGCATGCGGCGAAAGGCCTTAGCGAGACTCCGATCATTCGATTCCCGTCCGCGCTGACGGTATGTCGCCGCGGCAGATCAGGCGTCGTCGGCTCTGCGGCGCAGATTTGGGAACTTCACGACGGTCCCCGGGTTGATTCGATCCAGATCGACATCCGGATTGTATTGTCGCAGGAGCCAGACCGGCACGTTGTATCGGCGCTGCGCGAGGATCCAAAGTGATTCTCCCGGTCGCACGACGTGCTCCGTTACGTCGTCGATATGGTAAACGGAAAAGAAGTCTTCCTGAATCTGCTGCTGAAACTGCATACGGCGGCGTTCGAACGTTGCACGATCAACGGTGTCAAAGCGCAGCCGGATTCGCTGACCGTAGTTGACGGCGCGCTCGAACGGCAGGCCGTTGATGTCTCTCAGCAGCTGTGTGCGGACTTCGAGCCAGTCGGCATAGTGTCCGAGCGTTTCATGCGCCTGCACCTCGATCGTCCCGTCTCCGGCAACCGAGTAATCGCTGGGGTCGGCGCTCAGGTCGATTTCGATGGTCGCTGGCACTTCGGCAGCCGCGGCTTCGCTGACGATCTGGCGGAGTACGGCAACGCCGGTCGAAATGATCGGCTCGAGCAGCGACCTCGATTGACTGTCGACCGGTTGCAGTGCGGCTGCCGCCGTCTGCGAAGATTCGCTGCTTACCTGGGCAACCGTGACGGCCCTGGCTGCGCGCTCGGTCTCATCCGCAGCTGTGCCGTTATCGGCGAGTACTCCGGGAATTTGCAGGTTTTGCCCGACAAAAATGCGATCGGCGTCCACGAGCGAATTCGCGCTGAGCAGCGTCTGAGTCGAGACGCCGAAGCGCCGCGCAATGACAGCCATCGTGTCGCCGCGACGTACCTCGTAAACGCCCCCGCTTGGCGTAACGTCGGCAAGCGCTGCGGCACCGGCATCCACAGGCAACGTCAATACCTGTCCGATGCGGATTAAATTCCCCGTGCTCAGGCCATTCGCCCGAATCAGGGCGTTGACGCTGATGTTGTAGCGCTGTGCGATTTCCCACACCGTGTCGCCACGAGCGACGCGGTGCTGCAGGTCGGGATACTGTCGTGCGAAGCGCGCTCCCGGCGGCACGGATGCAAGCGCGGCCATGGCTGGCTCGGCCAGTTGTGTGGGCAGCCTCAGCGGGAACCCGCGCGGGACCAGCTTGTCGCCTTCCCAGACCGTATCCATCAGAGCCGGGTTATAGCTGCGCAGTTCCGCGACGGTGACACCGGCGGCGTCGGCGATCGTCGCAGCGCTCAGGTAGTCGGTCGTTTCGATCACGCTCGTCGTTAGCGGTGCGTCGAAGCTGACGTCGCCGAAATACTGTTCCGGGTTCCGGTCGATCTGCAGCGCCGCAGCAAAGGCGGCATAGAAATTACGTGACGCGAACCCGAAGGTCCGCCCGCGATACTCGGCAACCACACGGCCGATGTCCCGGGAGTTGAGCTGGTCGATCGCGCGGCGCATCCCGGCGAGTCCGTGATTGTAGGCGGTGATCGCCAGTGGCCAGCTCTGCGTGACGGCATAGTTATCCTCCAGCAGGCGCGCAGCGGCGTAAGTCGAGATAAACGGGTCGCGACGTTCGTCAACGATGTGATCGATGCGCATATATCGCAGGCCGGTTGAACGAGTGAATTGCCACAGCCCCGCGGCTCCGACGCGCGAATAAGCGGTTGGCGTAAACGACGATTCGACGTGTGGCAGCACGGCCAGTTCAAGCGGCAGGCCACGGTCGCGCAGCACCGCTTCGATATGCGGCATCCACCGCTCTGAACGACGCAGGCCGGCAAGGAAGCGATCTGCCTGCCCAAGCTGAAATCGCAGGCGTCCGGCCGCTGCGGAGAATTCCCTTGCGCCCGTACCTGCCGGCCAGAGCTCGAGAACGCGGCGCTCTTCGGCGCTGAGTTCGTCATGGGAGCCCTCAGCGAGGCGATTCAGTATCTCGCGATACTTCCGGCGCGCATTATCCGTCGCGCGGCGACGTTGCCGCGATGTCGCGTTTTCGCCGAAGCTGAGGTGTTCGTAGACGACCTCGAGATGGAGGCTGTCGTGCAGGTAACCCGAACGCGTGTCGGCCTCGGTATATACGCGCGTCCAGAATTCGATCGCCGGACGTAATGATTCAGGTTGAGGAAATTCGTCGGATTGAGCGAATGCCGGAAGTATTCCCAATCCCGACACGAGCAGTGCGATGCAGGCTGTTCTCATCGACGTATTATTCTCCGAGGCCGACTCTCGATAAGACTATCCCCCATTGTGCGCCGTCTGCAGCCAGGGTGCAGCCGAGTTGCTCACAATTAGCGACAGCGACGTAACCGGCGAATTCGTATGGTTTTTATCGCCAACCCAGAAACTATCACAATTGCAGGGATTCGCGAAAGCCACCTAAATGCGCGTCAATGCTTCGATGGTTACCGCATGCTGCGGAAACCGGCTCAGCAGCGCTGCGCGCCGCGGCATCTCGAAGTCGGCGAACTCGAAGCCCGGCGCGACTGTGCAGCCGCACAGCGCCCAGGGCGAGTCGTCGGCCAGGCGCGCAGCCTGCCAGCAGCCGGCCGGAACGATGCACACGGGTTCCGTGCTGCCGAACGAATCGTGGATCGTCGTTACGGCGTGCGTGCCCGAAGCGTCGATCGTGTGCAGCTCAACAGGACCGCCGGCGTAAAAATGCCAGATCTCGTCGGTCCACCTGACGCGATGGAAAGCGGAGAAGTCGCCGGCTTCCAGCATATAGTAGATGAGCGAGCCGCCGCAGCGGTGCGCATCTTCACCGTCCGGGATACCCGGGTGTTCAACGGTCGTAGCGGCTCTGAAGACCTCACGAAAATAACCGCCCTCCGGGTGCGGATGCAGGCCGAGGCGTTCGATGATCGTTGCTGGCGTCATCGTCATACTATGACTATGGGATTGCTTCGCGTCGCGCATTATGGAGTAAGCTCTGCGTGGATTACAGCGCCTTGAATCGAATGAGCCAATGCGAATACGCCGCTATGTGAAGCTCAGTGCCGCGTTACTGGTCATTGGCCTGTTCGCGGTGCTGACGCTGTTTTCCGGCGCGCTTTACACCTACTCGGTGTTGACGGATGAGGCGCTCGTTGCGGAACTGCACTTCAGTGAGCTCGGACCCGAGCATTTCGAGGCGCGCCTGGTTACCGACGGCGGTTGTACTGAGCGCTCGTTCGATCTCTACGGCGACCAATGGCGGCTCGACGCGCGTTTTCTCAAGTGGCACGGCTGGGCGAACCTATTGGGATTCGATGCCTGGTATCGCCTGTCGCGCATCGAGGGCCGCTACGCAGACGTATCGGAACAGAATTCGCGGCGTAATCTCGCCTATTCTCTGGAGGCCGAGCCTGCGCTGGATCTCGTCGACATCGCTGCCGGTATGGGGCGCTGGAACGTGTTCGTGGATTCGACTTACGGCAGCTCGACCTTCCAGGATATCGATACCGAGTCCGTGCATCGCGTCTACCGGACTCAGACGGGCCTGATCGCGCGCAGCGAGGCCCTGCCCGCGGCGCCGCGTTCCGCGGACGCCATCGTGGTCGAGGTGCAGAATGCCTGTGGCAGGCCGCCTGGCATCTGGCAGCGCTTTTCAACCTGGGTCGACCGCAGCCTCAGCCGCGCGCTGGGGAGGCACGGCGCCGGTTGACACGGTACACTTCGGTCATGCGGGTCAATGTCGTGACAACATTGCTGGCAGCGTTTGCCGCCGCGGCCGCGATGACGGCGAATGCTCAGTTCGGGTTGCCTATGCAGCTGCCCGAAAACGACTTTGTCTGGACCTGGGGCAGGGCGCAGCGGCCCGGCCTGGACGCCCGCCGCGGGATCGAAGATTTCTCCGTCATTGGCAGCGACACCGGATTTCGCTGTGAACTTGCCGGCAAACTCAGCCTGGCGTCCGGTTTGAGTCCCACTGAAATGCGCGATGTCGAGCGGCAACTGCGTGCCAGCCTGTTCTTCATTCAGGAGTCCACGTACACGATGAATCGGTTCGACGCGTATCGGTATATCGACTGGGCAGTGCTCGATTGCAGGAAGACCGAATCGAGCGAAACCGAATCTGAACTGGCAGAGCGCGAGGCAAAGGCACGGGAGCGCGCGGAGCGTCGCCGGGAGCGTCGCCGGCAGGAACGCGAAGAGTGAGTCGGGCAGGCTGCGCCTGAGCTAGTTCCAGCGATACAGCGCGTAGTCGGCGACGATGCCACCGCTTGCCGCAACCGACGCCCGGACATCTTCGCGTGACATCAGCTGCGCAGCGCGCCTCCGCCAGTCCACGGCCGTCTCTGGCCACACCTGTTCATGCATACGCTGCAGTTCCAGCAGTGCGTTGGAACGCTGCAGCGGGTCGTTGAGGCGACGAATCAGTAAGTCGGCTGCTGCATCGATTCGTCCGGCCAGCAGCAAAGCACGCTGAGCTTCTGCAGGTGCGTCGCCGGCTCCGGCGATCAGTGCGGCGAGCGCCGCGTTCTGTGCATCGGTATCACTGTGCGATCGTGCGGCCATGAAGCGAACCAGGTCTGCGCGCGCATCCTGGGCAAGTCCGGCTAAGCGCTCGAGAGTTGCGAGTGCCGCATCCGGCAGTCCGAGGCGCACCTGCAGCTGCGCGACTGCAAGGAAGTCGCCAGCGCGGTCTTTTGGCAGTACTTGATTTGCCGCGAGATCGAGCTGGGCAGCCGCGTCGTCGTAGCGTTGCAGCGCAACCAGGGCAAGTGCCTTGACGGTCAGAGCGCGTACCGTTTCTGCCACTGCATCTTCGAGCGTGCCGCCGATGACCGACTTCAGCGCTGAGCGTGCCATATGCGACTCGAGAACGAGCAGGGCTTCAGGCTGTCGCCCGGCACGCAGCAAGGCTTCGGCCAGATCGATCGATGGTGCGAGCAGATGTGGGTTGGCCTCGACGGCCAGCCGTGCCTCGATGATCCCGGCATCCATCGTTTCTTCGACGTTGAACCAGTCCGGCGCGGCGGCAACGATCGGCGCGAACTTTCGGTCGGAGAGCAGAGTGACTATGGCCAGCGGGTCGCGGATCCTGCTCGACACCGACAACGCACTTTCGATTGCATTGTCCTCCGCCAAAAGCTCAATGAGTCGCAGCCAGATCCGGGTTGGCTCTCGGCCCAGGTCCGTCTGCCAGCCGGTATCGAACAGCGCCTTCAGCACTGCGAGTTCGGTATTTGTGTTCTGCGCGCGCGCGTGCAGCAGGAGTGAGTCCATCGCCCATTCGGAAACGAAAGCGAGTTCCTCAGGCCATTGATGGGCGATGGCTCCCAGAGAGGCGACAGCGTCGTCGAGATCACCGAGAAACCACGCGGCATTCAGCCGACCCATCCAGTCGTCGCTGCCGGCCATCGCCAGCTCGCTGGACTGCGTGTAGAGCGCGCGAGCCCGCTCGAAATCCGAGTGCATACTGGCGATATTTGCAGCGCTGGACAGGACGTAATGCCTGCGTTCGCTGTCGAGCGCCGGAAACGCTGTCGCGGCGAGGACAGTATCGAACAGATCGGCTGCGTGTTGATATTCCGCGTCGGCCATTGCGCGCTCGGCGGAGTCGATCAGTTGCCACAGCTCGCCGAGTCCCGGTCGTTCCGGCTTGGCTAACGCATGGATCGTGGCCACGGTTACGTCAGTCTGAGCGCCGGCGGCTGCTCCGAAGAGCGTCGCTGCGGCAGCGCACGCAATGACGATGTACTTCATGCTCGTTCCTTCTTCCGAGGACTCTCAACGCATCGCGACATCATACAAGAAGCGCCTGCAAAGCGCATAATCGCTTATCATTTCCGGTTCGCAGATCGGTGTTTTCGGGGAGCGGGATGCGATCGGTGACAATGCATGGACTCTTGCTGGCGGCAGCCGTTTGCATACTGCAGGCCGAGGCTGATGCGCAGGAGCCGATCAACGGTCGCCCGAATCTAAACGGCATCTGGCAGGCCGCCGGCACGGCTTATTGGGACCTCGAGGATCATTCTGCCAGGCGACTGGAAGCTTTCTGGCCGCTGGGCGCGCTCGCCGCCGTGCCGGCAGGCCGCAGCGTCGTCGAAGGCGGCACGATCCCATATAAGCCCGAGGCGCTCGCTCGGCGCGATCAAAACCGCGCCGGCTGGCCGCGGACGGATCCCGAAGCGGCCTGCTATCTCCCGGGAATACCGCGCGCAAACTACATGCCCTATCCGTTCCAGATCGTTCAGGGCGATGCGGACATCCTGTTCGTCTATTCGTT
>JASFSB010000076.1:0-7757 GCA_050114615.1 Gammaproteobacteria bacterium | reverse complement strand
GTTCTCGATCAGCAACTGATGGTCCGCGCCGACACATACCTGCCGGTCGATGAAGAGCTGATTCCGACCGGCGAGCTGCGCAGTGTCACCGGCACGCCATTCGACTTCAGGGACAGCACAGCCATCGGCTCGCGCATTCGTGACGGCCGCGATCGGCAGATCGTCATTGGTCGCGGATACGATCACAATTTCGTCCTGAACGGCGGGGTGACCGTAACGCCGAAGCTGGCGGCCCGAATGACAGACCCGGTTTCCGGCCGCGTGCTGGAGCTCTATACGACGGAGCCAGGATTGCAGGTTTACTCCGGGAATTTTCTCGATGGCACTGTGACCGGCAAGGCAGATCGGATCTATCGACAGGGCGATGGCCTTGCGCTGGAGCCGCAGAAATTCCCGGATGCACCCAATCAACCGGCGTTCCCCAGTGCGCGCCTGGATCCGGACCAGACCTACCGGCAGACGTCGTACTACCGGTTTTCACTGGTGGACGAACCGTGAGGCATCGGTGCTGATCACGCAGCAACTCAGCAAGAGGGCGAACGTATGAAATTCTCTCGACGAACGGTCATCGCCACGGCACTGGCCTCGCCTGTGATCCTGCGTAAAGCCTCGGCGGCCGATGACATCAATGCGCGTATCGATGTCAATACCGAGAACATCCGCGGTGAGATCGATCCGAAAATTTACGGCAATTTCATCGAGCATCTCGGGCGCTGCATCGACGGCGGGGTTTTTCAGGAAGGCAATCCGCTGTCGACACCGGCGGGCTACCGACGCGACGTCCTCGAAGCAGCGCGCGATCTGGACGTCACGCTGCTGCGCTGGCCCGGCGGTAATTTCTCATCCAATTATCACTGGCTCGATGGCATCGGCCCGCGCGAGGAGCGTCCCCGACGGCTGGAGATGGCGTGGGGCACGGTCGAAACCAATCGCTTCGGCACGCACGAGTTTCTCGACTACTGCCAGATGCTCGGGACGGAACCCTACATCTGCGCGAATCTCGGCACCGGGACCTGGACCGAGGCGCAGCAGTGGGTCGAGTACTGCAACTCTGCAGAAGACACCGCGACCACGCGGATGCGTCGCCGCAACGGCAGGCGCGAACCCTGGAAAGTCCGATACTGGGCGCTCGGCAATGAGATGGATGGCCCGTGGCAGATGGGCCATCGCTCGGCCGAGGACTACGGCAAATTTGCGCTCGAGGCGGCCAAGCTGATGCGCTGGACGGATCCGGATATCAAGCTCGTTGCTGCCGGATCCTCGAACTACAGCCCAGGCGTCGACTGGTCTGAGTGGAACGGCGCCGTCGTCGAGCATCTGCAGGACTACATCGATTACCTCGCGATCCATCTGTATGTCGGCAACGCCGATAACGACTACGGTGAATTCCTCGCCAGCTCCATGCAGATGGACGACAAGATCGAAACGACCGCCACCGTCATCGAGCGGGCGACTTCGCGGCGAACGGACGGGAAAAAAATCCACATCGCATTCGACGAATACAACGTCTGGTATCGCGCGCGCGGTGAAGACCAGCGCGGAAGGCGTATTCTCGAAGAGCGCTACAATCTCGAAGACGCGCTCGTTGTGGCGACGCTGCTGAACTCACTGGTCAATCACGCCGACGTCGTGAAGATCGCGAATATGGCGCAGATGGTCAACGTGATCGCTCCGATATTCACGAGCGACGAAGGTCTGTTTTTGCAGACCATCTATTACCCGCTGCAGCTGTTCGCGCGCAACACTGTGGGTTCTGCGCTGGTGCTCGATGTCGACGTGCCGAGCTACCGTACGCGGCAGTTCACTCGAGTCCCTTATCTCGATGTCTCCGGATCGATCGATGGCGACGCGCTGTTGCTGAACGTCGTCAATCGCCACCGGGAGCAGGCCATCGAGACGACGATAGCGCTCGAGGACAAGTCGTTTTCCGGGCGTGTTCAGGTAGCCGAGGTCAACGGGCCGGACATTAAATCGGAGAACGACTTCGGCCGAACACTCGTCTCGACACGCACCACGACGGCGGCTGCGGACGGCAGGCTCGCGACGTACCGTTTTCCGCCACATTCATTCACGCAGCTGAAGGCGACACTTGTCTGATCGGACCGAGGCGGCCGACGGGCCGATGCCGTCACCGCCCGGTGCGGTGGCACGAGCATACAGAAAGGTAACGTGGCGGCTGCTGCCGTTTCTCGGCGCCTGTTACCTGGTTGCCTATCTCGATCGCGTCAATGTCAGCTTCGCCCGCCTCAGCATGCTCGCGGATCTTGACATGTCCGAGACGGCATACGGGCTCGGCGCAGGAATCTTCTTCATCGGCTATTTCCTGTTCGAGGTGCCGAGCAATCTGATTTTGCACCGCGTTGGAGCCCGCCTCTGGATCGCCCGCATCATGGTGACGTGGGGCATCATTTCAGGTGCGATGGCGTTCACGGCATCGTTTGCGCAGATGACCGGGCTCAGCGTCGAGACCGTGTTTTACGTGCTGCGATTTCTGCTCGGCGTCGCTGAGGCCGGATTCTTCCCCGGCATCCTGTTGTATCTGAACTACTGGTATCCGTCGCATCGGCAAAGTCGCGCCGTCGCTCTGCTGCTGGCTGCCCAGCCGTTGTCCTACGTGCTCGGTGCGCCGATCTCCGGTGCGATATTGTCGGGCTTCGACGCCGTCGGCGGACTGTTCGACTGGCAGTGGCTTTTCCTTATCGAGGCCGCGCCTGCCGTCGTTCTCGCAGTCGCGGTTGTCCTGTATCTCGACAACGGCATTGCGAACGCTCGCTGGCTCTCGCCAGATGAGAAGCGACTGCTCGAGTCGCAACTGACGCGCGACGCTCGCACCAAGAACGATTATGCACTGCGTGCGCTGCTGTCGGTCAGGCCGCTATGGCTGTTCACGACGATCTACCTGCTTGTCGTCATGGGCGTATATGGCATCAATTTCTGGCTGCCGACGATCATCGGGCAATCCGGTGTGGAGTCCGTGATGTCGATCGGGTGGCTGACGTCGGTTTCCTACCTCGCAAGCGCAGTGTTCGCCGTCGCCATCTCGCGCCGTGCCGAACGCCGGAACGAGAAACGCTGGCATGCTGCACTGGCCGCAATCGTCGGCGGTGCCGGGCTCGCGCTGAGCGCGATTTTTTCCGACAGCACCCTCCTGACGGTGGCGCTGATTACTGTCGCGAGTACCGGGGCGCTCGTCACGATGGCCCTGTTCTGGAGTTTTCCGGGTTCGATTCTCACGGGTGCGGGCGTGGCGGCGGGCATTGCCGCGATCAACTCGGTCGGCAATCTGGGCGGCTTCTTCGGGCCTTATCTGCTCGGGGGGTTGAGCGACCTGTTCGGCACTCCGACTGCCGGAATCGCGATACTCGGCGGTCTGATGTCGGCGGCAGGCCTGCTGATCGCTCTCGCGTGTCAGCACTACGGAATTCGCTCGACGCAGAGGTCTTTCGATGGCGAATGAGAAGAAGCTGCGCAGCAGCGAGTGGTTCGGCCGGCGCGACAAGATGGGGTTTTATTACCGGTCGTTCCTGAAAGGAATGGGCCTGCCGGATGATCAGTTCGACGGCCGCCCGGTCATCGGTATCTGCAATACGTGGTCAGAGCTGACACCGTGCAACGCTCATTTCCGGGATATCGCCCGTCACGTGCGCGACGGCGTGCTGGAGGCCGGCGGCTTTCCGCTGGAGTTTCCGGTGTCCTCGCTCGGCGAGGTCACGATGCGTCCGACGGCGATGATGTTTCGCAACCTCGTCGCAATGGACGTCGAAGAAGCCATTCGCGCACACCCGCTCGATGGCATTGTTTTGCTGATGGGCTGCGACAAGACGACACCGGCTCTGCTGATGGGTGCGGCTTCGGCTGACCTCCCGACGCTTGGAATTTCCGGCGGCCCGCAGCTCAATGCCGTCTATCGGGGGCAGACGATCGGCTCGGGCACAAATATCATCTCGATGAGTGAGCAGGTCCGGGCCGGTGAGCTGACGCAGGCGGAATTCGAGGCCGCGGAAGCGGCGATGAATCGCAGCGCGGGGCATTGCATGACGATGGGAACCGCCTCGAGCATGGCCTCGATCATCGAGGCCCTCGGTGTAGGCCTGCCGCACAATGCAGCGATTCCGGCCGTCGACTCACGGCGCAAAACGCTGGCGCGAATCGGCGGACGGCGCATCGTCGAGATGGTGCGTGAAGATCTGAGACTGTCGAAGATTCTGACCCGGCACGCCTTCGAGAATGCGATTCGCACGCTGGCCGCGATCGGCGGCTCGACAAATGCCGTCATTCATCTGATCGCAGTCGCAGGTCGGTGTGGCGTTAGTCTGTCGCTGCAGGACTTCGACGAATTGGGCAGAGGCGTTCACTGTCTCGCGGATCTGATGCCGTCCGGGCGATATCTGATGGAAGATTTCTACTATGCCGGTGGCCTGCCTGCGTTGCTGCGTCGGCTCGCAGAGCACGACATGCTCCACAGGGACGCGCTGACGGTGAATGGCAGAACGATCTGGGAGAACGTGCACGATGCGCAGTGCTGGAACGAAGACGTCATAAGACCTTTCGAAAAGCCGCTGCAACGCGACGCCGGCATTGCCGTGCTGCGCGGCAATCTCGCGCCCGATGGCGCGGTGATCAAGCCGTCTGCTGCGTCGCCGGGACTATTGCAGCATACCGGCCGGGCTGTCGTATTCGAGTCGCCGGAGGCGATGCATGCGGGGATCGAGGACGACGATCTCGACATCGACGCAGGCTGCATCATGGTGCTGAAGAACTGCGGCCCCAGGGGTTACCCCGGCATGGCCGAGGTCGGAAATTTCCCGATCCCGCGGAAGTTGCTCCGCGCCGGCGTTCGCGACATGGTGCGCATCTCCGATGCACGGATGTCCGGCACCGCCTATGGCACCGTCGTACTGCATGTTGCGCCGGAAGCGGCTGCCGGTGGCCCGCTGGGCGCGGTCCGAAACGGTGATCTGATTACGCTGGACGTGCCGGCCCGTCGCCTGCATCTGAACGTCGATGACCGGGAACTGGAGCAGCGAATGGCAGAGACTGCGCCGGCGCCGCAGGAACCAGCGCGAGGCTATGCGAAGCTCTATGTCGACCACGTCATGCAGGCTGATCGTGGTGCCGATCTGGATTTTCTCGTTGGCGGCAGTGGCGCGCCCGTCGCGCGCGATAATCACTAAGGAGAGCGGTGATGACCAGCTCGGCGAGCATCCGTCCTTATCGCGGCGTTTTCCCCGTTGCTCCGACGATCTTCGACGAACGAGGCGCGCTTGATCTCGACGGCCAGTTGCGCTGCATTGATTTCATGATCGACGCAGGCTCGCATGGTATCTGCATTCTGGCGAATTTTTCCGAGCAGTTTTCGCTGAGCGATAACGAGCGCGATCGCCTTATGGACGCAATACTCGATCATGTGGCAGGTCGTGTGCCGGTCATCGTGACAACGACGCATTTCGCTACCGCAGTTTGCGTGGACCGCAGTCGTCGCGCGGAGGCGGCCGGTGCGGCGATGGTCATGATCATGCCGCCCTACCATGGCGCCACGATTCGCGTCTCCGATGACCGCATCTTCGAATTTTTCGAACGGGTTGCGGCTGCCGTTTCGATCCCGATCCTGATCCAGGATGCCCCCGTGAGTGGCACGCCGCTTGCTGCGCAGCTGCTGGCGCGAATGGCGCGGGACATGCCGAACGTCCTTTACTTCAAGCTCGAGGTGCCGCCGGTCGCAATCAAGCTGGAGACGCTCACAAAGCTCGCCGGCGACAGCGTCGAAGGACCGTGGGACGGTGAGGAAGGTATTACGCTGATAGCCGATCTGAAAGCCGGTGCGACCGGCACGATGACCGGCGCCGGTTACCCGGACGGCATTCGACAGATCTATGATTCATTCAGTCGCGGGGAGTACGCTGCAGCGGCCGACGCCTACGCGCGCTGGCTGCCGCTGATCAACTACGAGAATCGACAGTGTGGTCTCGCGACCGCGAAGATTCTGATGCACGCCGGCGGCATCATTGCTTCGGACAGCCTCAGGTCGCCGTTGTCGCCCGTGTCTCCGGCACAGCGTGCCGGATTGCTCGAGCTCGCCCGCAGCCTCGACCCGCTCGTGCTGCGCTGGGCGACTTGAGCCGATTACTGCCGAACCCGGCCCCCGTGCGAACCGTAAAAGGAGGACCCAAAAATGATCAGGAGCAGCTTTCTCGCAGCCACGCTGGTCTGGCTGGTGGCAGCCATGACGCCTGCGCTCGGACAGGTCGCAACGAACCGCCCGCCGGTCGTGCCCGGGGCCAGGCCCGTGACGGTCGAACGTATCCGGATTCACGGCCAGGCACTCGAAGGCAATCTCGAAGGCAACACGGTCGATCGCGATGCGCTCGTGTTGCTGCCTCCGGACTATGCTGCCGAAGCGCCGCGCCGTTACCCGGTCGTTTACGCGTTGCACGGATACTCGATCGGCGCCGAGCAGTGGTCACAGGAGATTCACGTGCCGCAGACCATCGAAGGTGCATTCGCCAGTGGGGCAAGAGAGATGATCGTCGTGCTGCCCGATTCGAAGACGGCCCATAACGGATCGATGTATTCGAATTCGATTACCACAGGCAATTTCGAAGACTATGTCTCGCGCGACGTCGTTGCCTACATGGACGCGCATTATCGTACGATTCCGGTGCGCGAGAGCCGCGGCCTCGTTGGCCACTCGATGGGCGGCTATGGCGCATCGCGAATCAGCATGAAACATTCGGACGTCTTCGGCAGCGTCTACATCATGAGCCCCTGCTGTATGCAGCCGCGTGGCCCCGAGGTTCCGTTCAACACCGACGCGGAACTCGGTGATGCGCTGGCGATCGAAGCGCCGGGTGAATCGGCGAATCTGCCGATGGGTCTGCGCGCGCAGCTCGCAGTCGCGTCGGCCTGGTCGCCGAACCCGAACAAGCCGCCGCTTTTTCTGGACCTGCCCATTGGCGAGGACCAGGATACGATTCTCGGCAAGTGGGCTGCCAATGCGGTACTCGCCTTTGCAGACCAGTACGTGCAGCAGATCAGGCGGTATCGCGCGATCGCGATCGATGCCGGCGATGAGGACGGTGCGCGCGGGGACGCGACGCTACTGCACGAGTTTCTCGACAGCTATGGGATCGAACACGCCTTCGAGATCTATCCCGGTACGCATACAAGCAATGTCGCGTTCCGGATTCAGGACTACGTGATGCCGTTCTTCAGCGAGCACCTGAGTTTCGCTCAGCGGTCTCAGTGAAGTGGCCCGACGGAACACCCCTGTGAACCTGTGCAGAATCTATGTTGAGCGGCAGCGTCGCGATCAGCGGTTTGGGAATCACGGTGCGCTGCCGCCCACGACATCGTCGCTGATCAGTACCCCGAGGCCGACGTAGTCGACGTCGCCGGGGACGTGCGTCAGATGTCCCCGTCCACTCGTATCCTCGAGCAGCAACATCTCGCCCGGCCGGACGACGCGAGTCGTTCCGTCGCTTGCAGTCATTTCCACTTCGCCCTCGAGGCCGAACACAAACATTCGCTGCGGTGACGGGTGCCAGTCCTCGGTCATGCCGGCTTTGAGGCGCGTCAGCATAACGCGTGCGACGCCATCCATCGTATGAAAATACATGTCGCCGTCGGCGCGCTCGGCTGAGCCTGGCAGAATCAGCTCGAGACTCCCGCCGTCGCGGAAGTGCGTCTCGCCATCGGCGCCCGAGTAGAGGATGCTATAGGCCAGCGACGATGTTGGCGGTGGCATTTGTGCGAGCGCG
>JASFSB010000075.1:0-7772 GCA_050114615.1 Gammaproteobacteria bacterium | reverse complement strand
CAGCGGGCGCATGTCCCCGTTTTCGAGGAGCTTGCCGTTGCCCACCGCCACGACCTCACCCTGAATCGGCTTCTCGGTCGCGGAATCGGGCAGCACGATGCCACCCGGTGAGGTTCGCTCTTCCTCTGTGCGTCGAACGACGACGCGATCGTGCAAAGGACGAATCTTCATCGATTTGTCTCCCTGGAGTTGATTAAATGGTTCGTAAAATCTTTGCCGGCCGGGTACTGTTGTTAGCACTCGGCCCTGGTGAGTGCTAATGATAGGGATGGATTTCTCGATTTCAATACTTTGCGACGATAGTCATGACTTCGGTCCGGCTGCGGCGCTATCCTGCCGGAGGCGGCAACGGAGCGGAGCGTGACGGCGGAGGTTCTGATCGTACTGACGACCTGCGCCGACGCCGCGACCGGGGCCAGGCTCGCGCAATCGCTCGTCGAGCAGCGCCTGGCTGCATGCGTGAACGCAATCGACGGCGTGAACTCGACTTATCGCTGGAACGGACAGCTCGAACGCGGGACCGAGACGATACTGATCATCAAGACAACGCCGGCACGCTACGAGGCGCTCGAAGCGCATATCCGCAGCCACGCCGGGTATGAACTACCGGAGATTCTCGCAGTCCGATCCGAAGGGGGTCTCACGGCGTATCTCGACTGGGTGAGCGCCGAGACCCGTGCATGAAATACACTTGCCACTCAGTCTAAGTAACGACCTGCAGAGTTCGAGACCGAAACCAATGAAACGATTGATTTTCAGTGCGTTGCTCGCCTGTGCCGTTGCCGGCCAGGCACAGGAACCGGAAATTCTGCGCCCGGAGGCCGCTTTCCCTTACGAAGTCTCCGCTGACGCGCAGCGCGTCACGTTCGCCTTCGCCATACCGGAGGGGTACTACCTGTATCGCGATCGATTCGATTTCGCGAGCGCAACGGCCGGTGTCAGCCTCGCTGCGCCCGAATTCCCACAGGGCGAGATGCATGAAGACGAATTCTTCGGCGTTCAGGAAATCTATCGCGGTCACTTCGACATCGCGCTGCCACTGAACCGCAGTGGCACGGCGCAGGCGCTGGAGATCGAACTCGGTCTGCAGGGCTGTGCGGATTTCGGCCTGTGTTACCCGCCGCAGGACTGGACGGCAAACGTGACGCTGCCGCCTGTCGCCGCCGGTGCAGCACTGCCGGTCTTCGACGCCGCCGGCGGTTTTCTGCCTGGCAGCTCCAATGCACCGCTGCCGCCTGAGCAGGCCTTCGTCATGAACGCGCGCTTCGATTCGGCCAATGAGCTGACTGTCGGCTGGCAGATCGAGCCGGGCTACTACCTTTATCGCGACAAGTTCGATTTCTCGGTCGACGGCGACATCGGCCTCGGGGCTGCAGAGCTGCCTGAGGGCGTGCCGCATACCGACCAGAACTTCGGCGACGTCGAAGTCTTCTATGACTACGTCGAAGCCCGCATTCCGTTCGCGCGCGCCGGCGCAAACGAGATGCCGATTACCGTATCGGCAGGCTTCCAGGGCTGTAAGGAGGACAGCATCTGCTATCCGCCGATGCAGCAGTCGATGGCGCTGACGCTGCCGGCCACGGACGAGTTCACGTCGGGCAGCCGCGCGGCGCTCGCAGACGCCGAAGAAGTATTCGTTTCGGAGCAGGACGCGCTGGCGAACCTGATTCGTACTGGCTCGATCCTGGTCGTGCTCGGTTCGTTCTTTGCACTGGGGCTGGGGCTGTCATTCACGCCGTGTGTGCTGCCGATGATTCCGATCATCTCGAGCATCGTCACGGCCAGTAAGAACGTCACACCCGTCAAGGGATTCTCGCTGTCGCTTGCTTACGTACTCGGCATGGCGGTGACTTACACGGTCGCCGGCGCGCTCGCCGCATTGAGCGGATCACAGATACAGGCCATGTTCCAGCACCCGGTCGTGATCTCGGTGTTTGCGGCCATCTTCGTCGTCCTCGCGCTCGGCATGTTCGGCATGTTCGAGCTGCAGATGCCGGCCGCCATACAGACGCGCATCTCCGCACTCGCCAACCAGCAGCGCGGCGGCACCTATGCCGGCGTAGCCGCCATGGGCGCGTTGTCGGCATTGATCGTGACAGCCTGCGTTGCACCACCGCTGATCGCCACGCTGTCAGTCATCGGACAAAGCGGCGACGTCGCACGCGGCTCGAGCGCACTGTTCGCGATGAGCCTCGGCATGGGCGTACCGCTGCTGATCGTCGGCGCCTCCGGGGGCACGTTGCTGCCGAAAGCCGGCGCGTGGATGAATACGATCAAAGCGGCCTTCGGTGTCATGATGGTCGGCGTCGCGATCTACATGCTCGATCGGATCCTGCCTGGCGGCATCACGCTCGCCCTTTGGGGTGCGCTGGTGTTCTTCAGCGGCGTATTCCTCGGCGCTTTCGACACGTTGCCGGAGAACCCGGCTCCGGCACGACGTCTCAGCAAGGGCATCGGGGTGCTCGTCTGTCTGTATGGCGCGCTGATGCTGATCGGTGCCGTCATCGGCGGTAATAATCCGCTGCGGCCGGTCCCGCAGTCGCTGTTCTCCGGTGGCGGCAACCTCGCCGCACCCGTCGCCGAACTTGAGTTTCGTGAGATCGAGACGGTCGCAGCACTCGAAACGGTGCTTGCGGAGGCACGCGGCGCCGGACGCCCCGTGATGATAGACTTCACCGCAGACTGGTGCGTGTCCTGCCGCGAGATGGAGGAGTACACGTTTCCGGATTCGACGGTCATCGCAGCACTCGAACCGTTTGTTTTGCTGCGTGCGGACGTCACCGCCAATAATGACGACGACAAGGCACTGCTCGAGTATTTCCGCAGTTATGGGCCACCGACAATCGCATTCTTCGACTCCAGCGGAACCGAGCAGGATCCGTTTCGGCTCGTCGGTTACGTGCCGGCGGAACGGTTTGCACAGCACGTTACGCGCCTCGCTGCGCTGTGAGTTCGGCCGTGCGGGGCTCGCGGCGTGAGCCGTGCTCCGAACCCGGTCCTCGCCACGGTCGTGCTCAGCGTCGCGGCCGTTGTGCTGTACGCGGGTATTCATCTGCTGCCGCGTGATGCAACGATCCCGGAACAGCCAGCTGAAGTACTGACGCTGCCCGAATTCTCGATGCCCGATCTGAACGGCACCGAAACATCGATCCGCAGCTGGCCGGATCGACCGCTGATCGTGAACTTCTGGGCCACCTGGTGCGCGCCTTGTCTGCGCGAGATCCCGATGCTCACGGAATACCAGCGCCAGCATCCCGAGGTGCAGATCGTCGGCATCGCGGTCGACAGCGAAGACGCCGTGCGAGCATTCGCCCCGGACATGGAATTCAACTATCCGATACTCGTCGGCCCGCGTGGATTCGAGGCCGCCGCAGCGCTCGGGGCGGCCTATGTCGCACTGCCGCTGACGGTGTTCGTTGCCGCCGATGAGCGTCTGTACGGCACCCACATGGGTGAACTGCAGGCGGCCCATCTGGAAAACTTCACGGCCGCGAACGCCGGACTCGCCGCCGGCACACTCGATTTCAGCGCCGCCCGGCGCCTGATCGCATTACAGCAATAGCTCGTTTTTCGAGAAAAATGCGGCTATTTGCGGCGATATCAGGCTAAAATGCCGCCTGTCATGGCTCAGCTGCTCTTACTCAACGGCCCGAATCTCAATCTGCTTGGCACGCGCGAACCGGAACTCTACGGTCAGACCGCGCTCGCGGATATCGAGCAGCGCCTCGGTGGCGAAGCGACTCGCCTGGGCCATCAGCTCGAGACGTTCCAGAGCAATGCCGAGCATGAACTGATCGACCGACTCCACGCAGCCCGTGGCAGGGTCGATTGTGTCCTGTTCAACCCCGGCGGGTTCACGCACACCAGTGTCGCGTTGCGGGATGCCTTTCTCGGTACCGGGTTGCCGCTCATCGAGCTCCATCTGTCAAACGTCGCGGCACGTGAGAATTTTCGGCAGATCTCATATTTCTCCGACATCGCCGTCGGGACGATTGCCGGCTTCGGCGTCGCAAGCTATGAACTCGCTCTGATCGCCGCCGATCGCTATCTGTCCGGCAAGGATCGTTAATGGATATTCGTAAAGTAAAGAAGCTCATCGAACTGCTCGAAGAGTCAGGGATCGCCGAGATCGAAATCTCCGAAGGCGAAGAATCCGTGCGCATCAGTCGTTACGCACCCGGCGGGGCACCGCAGGTCAGCGTCGCGCCGCCGGCACAGCCTGCGGCAACAGCGCCGGCAGCACCGCCGGCGCCCGCACCGGCTGCACCCGCAGAGCCGCCACGCAGCGGCACCGATGTCGAGGCACCGATGGTCGGCACCTTCTATTCGGCACCGAGTCCGGGCGCGAAACCGTTCGTCGAAGTCGGCTCGACGGTCAGTCCGGGCGACACGCTTTGCATCATCGAAGCAATGAAAATGATGAATCAGATCGAGGCCGAAGTCGGCGGTCGCGTCACGAGTGTGCTCGCCTCCAACGGAGACCCGGTCGAGTTTGGTCAGGTCCTGTTTACGATCGAGTAGCGCACAGCAATGCTCGACAAGGTACTGATCGCCAATCGCGGTGAGATCGCTCTGCGGGTCCTGCGGGCCTGCCGCGAGCTGGACATCAAGACCGTCGCGGTCTACTCGAAGGCCGACGGCGCGCTGAAGCACGTGCTGCTGGCCGATGAGACCGTCTGCATCGGTCCGGCGCCGTCCGCCGAAAGCTACCTCAGCGTCGCGGCGATCATTTCCGCGGCGGAGGTCACCGACGCTGTGGCGATTCACCCGGGCTACGGTTTCCTGTCCGAAAACGCGGACTTCGCGGAAATTGTCGAAGAAAGCGGTTTCGTGTTCATCGGCCCGCGGGCAGAGACGATTCGGATAATGGGCGACAAGGTGGCGGCGATCCGAACGATGAAGGAAGCCGGCGTTCCCTGCGTCCCAGGGTCGGACGGTCCGCTCACCGACGACAATCAGCGCAATGCGGAAATCGCCCGCTCGATCGGTTACCCGGTCATCATCAAGGCCGCCGGCGGGGGCGGCGGACGCGGCATGCGCGTCGTACACAGCGAAGCCACGCTGCTCAACGCAATCTCGGTAACGAAGAACGAGGCGCATTCGGCTTTCGGCAACGACCAGGTCTACATGGAAAAATTTCTCGAACGTCCGCGCCATATCGAGTTTCAGATTCTCGCCGACCAGCACGGCAATGCGGTTCACCTGGGGGAACGCGACTGTTCGATGCAGCGGCGTCACCAGAAAGTCATCGAAGAGGCGCCGGCGCCGGGAATCACACCGCAGCAGAGAGCCGAAATGGGCGCAACCTGCGTGGCAGCCTGCAAACGCATCGGTTACCGGGGCGCAGGTACCTTCGAATTCCTCTACCAGGACGGCGAGTTCTTTTTCATCGAGATGAACACTCGTGTCCAGGTCGAGCACCCGGTCACCGAAATGATCACGGGTATCGACATCGTCAACCTGCAGCTACGGATCGCGGCTGGAGAAGCGCTGCCTTTCACTCAGGAGGATGTGACGATATCGGGGCACGCGATCGAATGTCGCATCAACGCCGAAGACCCGAAGACATTCATGCCTTCACCGGGCACAGTCACGGAATGGCACGCTCCGGGCGGGCCCGGCATCCGGGTCGACAGCCACCTGTACAGCGGCTACGCCGTCCCACCTCATTACGACTCGCTGCTGGGCAAGGTGATTGCCCATGGTACGACTCGCGAAAGTGCGATCGACCGAATGTCCATGGCGTTGCACGAAATCGTCGTCGAGGGCGTGAAAACCAACATACCGCTTCATCAGGAAATATTTACGCACTCGGCGTTTCGCACCGGCGGCACTGACATCCACTATCTCGAAAAACGTCTCGGCCTGAAATAGTCGCGTCCTGAAACACGCACGCAATACGTGGAACTCAAACAGGTATCCGTTCGACTCACCCGCTCCGAGGCGGCGCGAGCCGAGGCGCTGCTCAGCCTCGCCGGCTCCCTGGCGCTGACGATCGCCGACGCCGAAGACTCACCGCTGTTCGAGCCCGCGCCCGGCGCGACGCCGCTATGGCCTGAGCTCACCGTTCATGCGCTGTTCCCGGGCGATTTCGACGTCGATTCGCTGTGCAACGTCCTGCGCGATGCGCTGCCGAGGATCGGCGACATAGCAACGCGCCGCATCGATGATGCAGACTGGCAGGCCGGACTCGAGCAGTCCGTATTCGTGCAGCGCATCGCTGCCAATCTGTGCGTCATACCGGCTGGCTGGACAGACACAGCCCCCGCAGGCAATGCCGTAAGACTGCATATGGGGCTGGCTTTCGGCACCGGCCGTCACCCCACCACGATCCTTTGCCTCGAGTGGCTCGCCGCCAACCCGCCGCAGGACTTATCGATTTGCGATTTTGGATGCGGCTCGGGCATCCTCGCGATCGCCGCGCTCCGACTGGGTGCCGCACGCGCAATTGCGATCGACAACGACCCTCAGGCCCTCGTTGCGACGCGCGCCAATGCACAGCTCAATGCTGTCACCGATCGGCTCGTCGCTGGTGAACTCGAGGAATTCCCGGACATCGATGCGGACGTGGTGCTGGCGAACATTCTGGCGGGCACACTGAACGAATCCGTCGCCGTGATCGCCGCTATGCTGCGCCCCGGCGGCAACGTCGTTCTCAGCGGCATACTGGAGAGTCAGGCATCGACGGTAGAACGGGAATTCGCAGCTCGATTCGAGTCGTTTGACACAGCAGTTCGTGACGGATGGGCACGAATCGCCGCGAGACTCCGTTAGAATTCCCGCAATCGGGAACGTGCCAATGCTGACGACGCGCTGTCCACACTGCCAGACGACCTTTCGCATCACCTCGGTTGCGCTGCACAAAGCCGCCGGGCAGGTGCGCTGCGGCCAGTGCTCGACGGTTTTCAGCGCTTTCGACAGCCTGACGGACACGATGACCCGGATTGCCGTCGACGACACACTGCAAAGCACGGTCACAGAGGCGCCGGAACGCACGGAAGAAGACGCCGAAACGATGCCGGCGCAGCAGATTTTCGAAGTGCTCGAAGAGTCTCCGCCGGAGCCGGCGGCTCCCTGGCATCCGATCGAACGCGAAGCGCCGGCAGACGCAAAGACCTGGCGCAGTGCCGCTGCGATCGCCGCCGTTGCGCTGCTGCTGCAGGGCACTCATCACTTTCGAGGCTCGATCGCGTCGGCGCCGTGGATCGGCAACTCTCTGGAACGAGTCTATTCAGCCCTCGGCATGCCGATCATTCAGGACGTCGATCCCGCCCATTTCACGATCGTCGACTGGGTCGCCACTGCCGGGACTCCGGACGAGGCCGGCGATGAGCCGGCCGGCAGCCTGGCGATATCTGCGGGTGTGCGCAACACCAGTACCGAAGCATTGCCGTATCCGCTGCTTTCGCTCGAACTGACCAATCGCTGGGAAGACACGATCGGTGCGCGCGTTTTTATGCCGGATGAATACATGGGGACACGCCTTGCGAGCAATGCGCGAATCAGACCGAATACAACGGTGACCGCACAACTGCAGCTCGTGGATCCGGGCCCGGATGCGTACGGATTCGAAGTCGATATTTGCGTTGCAGTCGACGAACAGCGCATGCGCTGCAAATCCGACGCAGTGTTTCAGTAAATCACGGAACGCGACAACCGTGCTATCATGCTGCGCCCTGGTCAGGCGATCCGCGCCTTGCGTGCCAGGACAAGCGGCAATCGAACTCGGGTCCGTTCTGCGGACTGCCACCATTGTCGTTTTTGGGAGAGAG
>JASFSB010000074.1:0-7791 GCA_050114615.1 Gammaproteobacteria bacterium | reverse complement strand
GTTCGAAAGCCTGCCGGGAGATATCTTTCAACTCGGCAATACGTCGTATCGAATCATCCAGGTGCGCACCGGGAAGGTCTACGTCGAGGATGCAGCCGGGCAGCCGCCGAACATTCCGTTTTGGTTCGGCGAAGCGCCCGGGCGCACGGATGTGCTGTCACGTGCGGTCTCGCGAGTGCGTGCCGATATCGATGCGGCGCTGGCGGTCGATAGCGTCGGCGCCGTGGCCGGCGAGCTGGCCGGGCGACTCGGGCTGCCGGGCGCGGCGGCGACGCAGCTCGTCGAATATCTGGCTGCAGCGCGCGCGGCCCTCGGCGGGCTGCCGACGCACGAGCAGGTTTTCTTCGAACGCTTCTTCGACGAAACGGGTGACACGCATTTCGTCGTGCATTCGCCGTATGGGTCACGGATCAATCGCGCCTGGGGGCTGGCGCTGCGCAAGAAGTTCTGTCGACGATTCAATTTCGAATTGCAGGCGGCGGCGCTCGAAGACACGATCGTACTGTCGCTGGGCGCCGTGCACAGCTTCGCGCTCGAAGAAGTGACTCGCTATCTCTCGAGTACGACGGTCGAGCATGTGCTCTCTCAGGCAGTCCTCGGCGCGCCGATATTTCCGACCTACTGGCGATGGAATTCGACGATTGCTCTGGCGGTGCGCCGTTTCAGCAACGGTCGCAAGTCGCCGCCACAGTTTCAGCGCACGGACGCTGAAGACCTGCTATCCACGGTGTTTCCCGACCAGCTCGCATGCGCTGAGAATCTCGGCGGCGGTGATCGGGAGATTCCGAGTCATCCGCTCGTCGATCAGACACTGCACGACTGTATTCGCACGACCATGGACATCGACGGACTGCGGGCTTTGCTGAGTCGTGTGGAGGCGGGTGAGGTCAGGATTACTTGTCGGGATCTCACGACGCCCTCGCCGCTGTCGCAGGAAGTGCTTACGGCAAAGAATTACGCCTTCCTCGACGATGCGCCGGCAGAGGAGCGGCGTACGCTTGCTGTCCAGGCACGCCGTTACATGAGCGTCGAAGAAGCCAGCGAAATCGGCAGGCTCGATGCTGAGGCGATCGCGCGTGTCCGCAATGAAGCCTGGCCGGCCGTTCGCAACGTCGATGAATTGCACGACGCACTCCTCGTCCTGGGTTTCATCACGGTGCGGGAGGCCGAAAGCGAAGCACACTGGCCCGAGTACCTGCAGGAGCTGGCAGGGGCAAAGCGTGCAACGCGCTGGTGCGCCGTCGGCAATGCCGCCACTGACCCTGTCGACGTCTGGGTGGCAGCCGAGCGACTCGCTGATCTGCGTGTAGTCGTGCCGCAGGGCGAAGCATTGCATGACTGTGCCGATCTGCCGGGCGAGTCCGATTCGCCCGAGGCTGCGCTGCAGTCACTGTTACGTGGACGGCTCGACGGACTCGGACCGGTAACGGCGGCTGAGCTCGGCGCCCCGCTCAATGTCGAAAGGACTGCGCTCAACGTTGCATTGGCGGGGCTGGAAAACGAAGGCGTCGCGATGCGCGGACAGTTTACCGGCGCGGCGCACGAGGAATGGTGCGAACGACGACTGCTGGCACGAATTCATCGCTACACGCTGAAGCGACTGCGCAGCGAAATCGAGCCCGTCACGCTGGCCGATTTTCAGCGGTTTCTGTTTCGATGGCAGGGGCTGGGCGGTTCGCAGCGAGAGGGTCGCGAGGCGCTCGCAGCCGTTGTCTCCGAACTGCAGGGTGCCGTCCTGCCGGCTGCAGCCTGGGAGCGTCACGTGTTGCCTGCGCGCATCGCGGACTATGGTGGTGATCAGCTTGATTCGCTCAGTGCTTCCGGGGCGCTCGTGTGGTGGCGTCCTCGGGTTGACGGCGGTGGCCGTGGAGCGCGCCAGACTGTCGCTGCGTCGCCGATCGCGCTCGCGCCGCGCGAGTCGCTGCGCCACTGGCAGCTGCTCGCGAACGAGTACGCAGAGGACGCGGAGATACGATCGGCGCTCAGTTCCTCGGCCGAGCGAGTCCTCGAGCATCTGAACGAAGCCGGCGCATCGTTTTTCGTCGAACTGGTTCAGGGTACCGGCTTGTTGCGTACGCAGACCGAAGACGCACTCGGTGAGCTCGTGGCGCGGGGTCTCGTCACGGCAGATTCCTTCAATGGCCTGCGAGCGCTGCTGACGCCGCAGCGCCTTCGGGCCCGCTACGGCGGCAGACGCCGGACAGCGGCAATCAGCGCATTCGATGCCGCAGGGCGCTGGAGTCGCGTCCTTACCAGGGCACCGGAGTGCAGCAGTGCAGCACGTGAGGAAGCCGTCGAATTTGCTGCGGGGTGTCTTCTGCGTCGATACGGCGTCATTGCCCGGGCGATCGCGATGCGCGAGCCGCTGGCGCCTCCCTGGCGTAAGCTGGCTGCCGTATACCGGCGGGCTGAAGCGCGCGGCGAAATCCGCGGCGGGCGATTCGTCGAGCCTTTCGGCGGCGAGCAATTCGCACTGACCGAGGCGATCGAGTGCCTGCGGCGAGTCAGGCGCGATGCAACGCTGGAGTGGAGCGTCGTTTCTGCGAGCGATCCGGTGCAGCTCGCTGCGCTCGCGGGTCAGTCGACTCGTGTGCCGCAGATCGCCGCAAACCGCATCGCGTTTCGAAACGGGGTCGCCATAGCGGCGGTCACGAGCATTGGCTTTTCGCTGCTCGGCAGCTGTTCGAGTGCCGACGAGGCGCGTGCACGCAGCGAACTGCTGCCGCAGCAGACGCACCCGCGCGGCAGCGCCAATGTCGTGTCACTGCGCTTCTGAGGCAGCGGTAAATGGGATCGTGCGTATGGAACGTCGCCGTCATGTTCGGTGGCACGAGCATGGAGCGTGACGTGTCGGTGGCAAGCGCGGCGCAGGTCATCAGGGCACTGCGCGCGCGCGGTCACACGGTCACTGCGCTCGACGCCGCCAGCGGAATACTGAGTCGCACTACAGAAGCCGCAGTGCTGAAGGAAGCTGTGGAGCGCAGGCCGCCGGAGAAGATTGCTGCAACGGACGATCGCATCATTGCCGAACTGATCAGTGCCGGCGCCTTTGACGATTTCGATCTGGTGTTTCTCGCGCTGCACGGCGGTGCCGGGGAGAACGGTACGGTGCAGCAGCTGCTCGGCGCTGCTGGCATTTGTTTTACCGGAACGGGCGCCGCCAGCAGTGCGATGGCGATGGACAAGAATCGCTCGAAGCAGCTGTTCAGAGCGGCTGGCATTGCGACGGCGGATTGGGTCATGGCGGCCGATGCACAATCCGACGCGATCGAGATGCTCGGCATGCCGTTGATCGTCAAGCCGAACGCACAGGGCTCGACGGTCGGCCTGACGCTCGTGCGCCAGGCGGACGAACTCGATGCCGCGATTGCTCTGGCGCAGCAGTTCGATGCGGAAGTCATGCTGGAACGCTATGTACCCGGGCGCGAACTCACGGTGGGCGTGCTCGACGGCACAGCGCTGTCCGTTGGCGAAATCATCCCGGCCCATGGCGGTTTGTTCGATTACGCTTCGAAGTATCAGTCCGGCGGAGCCGAGGAAGTCTTTCCGGCACAGGTCGATGCGAATACAGCTGCGCGGGCGCAGCAGCTTGCCGAGCGGTCCAATGACGTGCTCGCGATCGAGTGTTATTGCCGCGTCGATTTTCGGCTCGACCCGGCCGGCGAGCTTTGGTGTCTGGAAGCCAACACGCTGCCGGGACTGACGTCGGGCAGTCTGTTGCCGCGGTCCGCCGCGGCCAGCGGCATCGATTTCGAGTCGTTGTGTGAGCGCATTTGTGAGCTCGCTCTCGCGAAGCAGGCGCAGCGTTAACTTCTTCGCCCCGGCCACAGCGCCAGTGCCAGGCAAGCCCAGGCGCCGATAAAGCAAAGCCCGCCCAGCGGCGTCACCGGACCGAGGAAGCGCGCTGAGGAAAACGCCAGTGCATAGAGACTGCCGCTGAACATGACGATTCCGGCAACGAGCAGCCAGCCGCTGACGAGCAGTGGCGCGCGTGTCCCCAGCCGATCGATCAACAGGCCGACGCCCAGCAGGCCGAGAGAGTGATAGAAGTGATATTCGACGCCTGTCCTGAAAGTCGCGAGCGCTGCCGCACCAATGAGCGCTTCGAGTCCGTGTGCCGCCCAGGCGCCGAGGCCCGTCGCCAGGGCAAGCAGCAGCGCGCCGATCGTCACAAAGCGCCGCGCTGCTGCGTGCATATCAATGACCGGGATCGGCGCTATTCCGGCGCGAAACAGTACGTGCAGATCTTGTTGCCGCAAGGGTCACGAAGATAGGCCGCATAGGCGGTCGGGGCAAAATCCCGAGGTCCCGGTGCGCCTTCGTCGGTACCGCCGTTGGCCAGACCCTGCTCGTGGAATTTGTGCACGGCATCACGTGACGGTGCCTTGAATCCGATCGTGCCGCCATTGGCATGGCAGGCGGGTTGCCCGTTGGCCGGTTTCGTGACGAGAAATTCCGGGCCCTCCTCAGTACCATAAAGCACGGCGTTTTCGCCAAATGGGCCTAAGTTCTTTACGCCGAGCGCGCCCAGAGCCGCATCGTAGAACTGCGTCGACTGTTGCAGATTGTTCGTGCCCAGAACCACGTGAGTGAATATTGCCATCGGGAATCCCCCTCCGAGTCAGCAGAAGTTATCAGGTGTTGTGCTTGCGAGTTTCGCCGGAGCGAAACTGTACGCGTTTGAGTCGAATCGTCAACGATTATGTTGCGCGCAGCGCTTCGGCTACAGGCTGGCGCGCGACACGCAGCGCCGGCAGAAAGCCGCCGAGAAAACCGACGACGCAGGCCCAGAGAATGCCGAGCGCGACGAGTCCGGGTGTGATGCGCACTTCGAACGCCATCGAGCTGATCTGATTCCCCATGCTGACCGTGTTGCCGTTGAAGAACAGCCACGCACAAAAGGCGCCGATCAGAGCGCCCGCAACAGCGAGCAGCATCGCTTCAGCGAGCACGGAGAAGATCACACTGCCCGATCCGAAGCCGATGGCGCGCAGCGTTGCGATCTCGACGAGGCGGGTGCTGACGGCCGAATACATCGAATTCAACGCTGCAAACAGCGCACCAACGGCCATGATGCCGGCAACGACATTGCTGATGATGCCGAGAATGTCGCGTATCTGTTCGCCCTGGCCCTCGTAGTATTCGGTTTCGCGCTGGACCTGCATATCGAGGCTCGGGTCGGTCGTGATTGCGTCGCTGAATTGTTGAAACGCGTCCGGTGACGTCAGCAACGCGGTGACGCTCGATGCCTGGTTACGCTGATACGCGGACATCAGCGTCTGTACGTCCCCGATCAGCGCGGATTCAAACGAATCGCCGCTTTCGAATACGCCGACGATACGCCAGACGCTGCTGCGCAGCTCGATTTCGGCACCGATCTCAGTATTACGATACTCGGCGGCAGCGGTTTTGCCGACGATCAGCTCGCGCAACCCGGGTTCGAACATTCGGCCTTCGACAACGCGGATTTGCGGGCGCACCGTCGAGTTCTCCGGTGAGACGCCGCGCACGCTGACTGCGCCGGTCGTGTCGTCGAGCTTAGGCAGATTGACTGCGACGATGACATCATTGGTCAGCGCCGCATCGCCGTCCGGCGTGCGCGCGACTCCGGGTGCGTTCATGATCGTCGCGAGTGCTTCGGCAGACACGACGCTCTGGACTTCGCCCTGAGCGCCGTTGCGCATGACGATCGCGCGATCCGGCGAGCCTGTCGCAATCAGCGAATTGTTCAGGCTGCCGACCATCGCGAGCATCGAGATAAGAACCCCGACCACGCCGGCCATGCCGATGACGATCACGAAAGAGCTGCCGAGGCGCTGCGGTACGCTGCGCAGGTTCATCAGCGTCACGAGCATGATCTGATTCAGTATTCTCATCGGCGCTTATCGTCCCGCGAGTGCGTCGACGATGCTTGCGCGCTGCGCGCGCACAGCAGGTGGCAGCGCACTGATCAGCGCGAGCCCTGCGGCTATCGCGCAACCGAGTTGCACGACGCTGAGCGGCAGCGGCAGGGGCAATATGCCCATCGCATCGAAAATAGCGGGAAACGCGGCGGCCGCGATAGCCAGCCCGAGCAGCGCTGAGCCGACGCACAGGATCAGCGACTCGATGCAGATGAACGACGTAACAGTCGGGTTGCTGAATCCGTAGGTTTTCAGTACGGCAAACTCCGGAATGCGTTCGCGCACCGACTGCATCATCGTGTTGGCGGTGAGGAACAGCAGCGTGAACATGACCGCTCCGGCGATCGCATTGACGAAAAAGTTGATGTCGCCGATCTGGTTGATCTGATTGCGCGCGAAATCGCGCTCGTTCATCGTTTGCGTTTCGTTCGTCGAGTTCAGAAACAAGCTGTCGATTTCCTCGGCGATCTGGTCGCTGCGGTCGATGTCGTCGACCTTGACGAGATAGACCGCCACCGTGCCGTTGCCGAACGAGCGCTCCTCGTCGAAGTAGTCGTAGTGAACGTAGAAGTCACCTGCGTTTACACCGCTCTCGGTCGTGTAGATGCCGACTATTTCGAACTCCCATGTATTCGAGCCCTGTTGTGTCGACCATATCGTAGAGCCGAGCGGCACGCGATCGCCGATCTTCCAGTCGAACCGCTCCGCCAGGTCAGCGCCGATGATCGCTCCGTTTCGGGTGCGCATCATGGCTTCGAGCTGTTCCGGAGCCAGCAGGCGATCCGGGTACATACGAAAGAACTCCTCGATGCTGATCGCACCGGTGTTCACCTGGTTGCGTTCGTCCTGGAAATAGCCGCCGAAGTAACCGTAGACCGCGATGTCACTCACGCCATCGACGCTTTGGATGCGCGGCACATAAGCGATCGGCATCGGCTCGATGATGTTGACGCGGCTTTGCACCATCAGCCGCGACTCATCGGTCAGCCCGTCGATTGCGTCATCGAGTCCGGCTGTCACGCCCTCCATCAGGCCGAACAGCGCAAAGGCGACGACGATCGACAGCAGCGTCAGAATCGTGCGGATCTTTCTGCGCCACAGGCCCGCCCAGATCAGCGGCAGAAACTTCACGCTGCCGCACCAGTCGCAGCGGCGACGAGCTCGCCTTTGTCCATGTGCAGCGTCCGCGAGGCGTACTCGGCCGCTCGCGGGTCGTGTGTCACCATGATGATCGTTTTGCCGTGCTCCCGGTTGAGCACCTGCAGCAGCTGCAGCACGGACTCCGAGGTTTCCCGGTCCAGGTCACCGGTCGGCTCGTCGCAGACGAGCAGCGATGGGTCCGATACGAGCGCGCGTGCGATCGCTACTCGCTGCTGCTGACCGCCGGACAGTTCCGCCGGCTTGTGCTTTGCCCGCTCGGCCAGGTCGACGAGCTGCAGGGCGGCTGCCACGTTCTGCCTGCGTTGCTTCGCAGACAGCTTCGTCAGCAGCAACGGAACTTCGACGTTGCGCTCGGCCGTCAGTACCGGCAGCAGGTTGTAGAACTGAAAGATGAATCCGACATTGCGTGCGCGCCATTTCGCGAGCTGCCCCGATGACATTTTTTCCAGTTGTTGTCCGGCGACTTCGATTTCTCCCGAGTTTGCCTTGTCGAGACCGCCGATCAGGTTGAGCAACGTCGTTTTGCCGGATCCGGAAGGTCCCATCAGCGCAAGAAACTCGCCCTGCTCGACCTCGAGATTCAGGTTTGCGAGCACGGAAACCGTTTGCCGGCCGCGCTTGTAGCTCTTCGACAGGTTACGAATCGAAACGATGGCGCTCATGCTTGTCCTCCGGTTGCCGTGTCACCGGGCGTCAAAGTGCCCCGGCGGGTGTCGCGATCCGGACT
>JASFSB010000073.1:0-7797 GCA_050114615.1 Gammaproteobacteria bacterium | reverse complement strand
CGTGTCTGAGGAGCGCAGCGGCACGCCGGCGGTGTAGCGTCCTGGCAGGTCGCAGATGTCGACCGAAGCACCCGGATGAAGCACACAGAGCCGTTCGAGCAGGTTTGCGAGCTCGCGAATATTACCGGGCCATTTGTACTGGCGAAGGACGCGTAACGCGCCTGGCGTCAGCGTGATGCGCGGGAGGCCTCTTGCAGCACGCTCCGCGAGCAGGTGCTCAGCGAGCTCCGGCAGATCCTCCGCACGCTCACGCAGCGGTGGCAACTCGATCGGAAACACATTCAGGCGATAGAACAGGTCTTCGCGAAATTCCCTGGTCTCGATGGCCTTCTCGAGATTGCGGTGCGTCGCGGCAATGACGCGCACGTTGCAGGGTGTGCTGATATTGCTGCCGATACGTTCGAAGACGCGTTCCTGGAGCACACGCAGCAGCTTGACCTGCATCGGCAGGCTCATGTCGCCGATTTCATCGAGAAAAATCGTGCCGTTCTCGGCGGCCTCGAACCGTCCGATGCGAGCCGCGTAGGCACCGGTGAACGAACCTTTTTCGTGGCCGAACAACTCGCTTTCGAGCAGATCGGCCGGGATTGCGCCACAGTTGACGGGCACGAACGGTGCGTCGGATCGTTCAGCGAGTGAGTGAAGGTAGCGGGCTGCCCATTCCTTGCCGGTCCCGGATTCTCCGGTGATCAGTACGTTGGAGTCGAATGAAGAGACCTGTTCGAGTAAATGTCGCACCTGGCGGATCGCGGTGCTGGAGCCGATCGGAAAATAGTGATCCCGTGCCTCGGAAACCTCTGGTCGCGTCATTGCTCGTTCCCCTGTTCGCTGATGTCATGGATCTGACGCGCACAGCGAAGATAGTTAGCACGTCAAATAATTGGCAGTAGTTTTGTTCTCCGGGTGGCTGATTGTCAACATTATGTCGAGCCGATTGTGTTATTCGCGTCACAAATTAGCGGCGTGCTGCCGATATTCAAGGCTGAGCGCCAGTGATCCGATAAATAATCGATGTCACCGATGTTCCCCGACTACTACGCAATCCTGCACGTCGACCCCGGCGCACCGACCGAGGTGATCCGTGCGAGCTACCGAACGCTGATGCAGCGGTTGCGGGCCCATCCGGACCTCGGCGGCGACCATGAAGCGGCCGCGCGGCTCAATGCCGCATACGCGACACTGAAGAATCCCCGCAGCCGGGCGGCGTACGATGCACAGCGCGCACAAGCCGGGGGGGCAACGGAGACGCCCGGGCCCGATCGGCCTGCAGCACGGCCCGGGGAGGAGCCGGCGCGCCGTGCGGTTTCGAGTTCCGGTCGCTATGGCTCGAACGGCACGTGGACAGACGCGACGACCACCGGTGCGCGCGTCGGGGTCTGCATATTCTGCGGTACAGCGGCCACAGGCAGCCACGGGGGTGATTCATCGTCCCGGTGTCGAGGCTGCGGGGCACCGCTGACGGCGGTGCGTGAGCTCGGAGGCGACAGCAGCGAACAACAGCGGTCGATATACCGGATTGCGAAAGCTGCAGAGTTACGGGTGTACAGCGCTCCGGAAGATCGCAGCGGGATCGATGCGCTCGTGCACGATATCTCGCTGTCGGGCATGCGATTCAGCTGCGCATATCCGTTTGAAGCGGGCGATCTGATCAGAGCGGAATGTGAGATCTGTGCTGCCGTTGCACGCATTGCGCACGTCGCCCGGGCGGCGACCGGTGCACATGAATACGGCGCCGAGTTTCTGACAGTCCGGTTCAACCGGCAGCGCGGTTCGCTGTTGTCCGTTCCGGCCTGAGATGCCCGGCAGCCGTCTGGCGGCTTATACCTGGGTCAGCCGGAGCTGCTGAGAAGCGTTTCCCGGCGTCTTGCCGGATGCGTCGTAGGACGATGGCGTGCTGTCGGTGCGTCCGCCGCGCAGCAGACTGAGGAGTCGATTGACATGCTGTTGCTGGGCGTTGAGCAGTGCTGCGTTTTTTCTGTTCATGCTCCTGCACCGCGCCGTGATGTCCTGCAGCGCTCGGAGATGTTCGCTATCGAGATCGGCGGTCATTGTTTTGCGCTGAGATTCGAGGTCACCCAGGCTGGCCAGCGCGGCTGTCTTCGCGTCGGCAGCTCGCAGAAGCGCCTCCGGGTTGCGTGTGCTCAGCGCCTCATGCTCATCGGCCAGTATCGCTTCGATGCGCGCAAGCGCGTCCAATTGAGCACGCAGCACGTCGTTGATCGAGCTCAGCCGATCCGGTGCTGCGTCACCGCGTGTATTTTCGAAGGTCATCGGTTCACCGCCACGCCGGGCCGCGACGTTCCTATGTGAGTGATCGCTCGAGTTGAACGATGCGTTGTGCGATGAGTTTCGAGTCGATCAGAAATTCGCCGGCATCGATCTGACGTCGAATTTCCTCGACGCGTTCGCGGTCGACTTCCGGCAGCTCCTGGATCCGCGCTTCGATCGACTTCAGGCGCGTCGCGGTGTCTGTCAGCGAGATCGCATCGCTGCTGTCGGAAGACTGACCACCAGCGTGTTTCCCGGTCTCGGCGTGTCTTACGCCTCCGGCAGTTTGATTGCTGCTCGTTCTCGTTTCCGTAGTGGGTCGCGGAAGGTTCCCAATCTTTTCTGTCATGTATCAGACCTCGAATCCGCCGGACATTGTGATTCTTCCAGATTATCGGCAGATCGCAACGAAAATTGAGCCATTTCTGTGTCTTTTTCGGATAAATTTTCCTGAAAGCGTGTACTGCGCCACAGTCGCCCTTTGTGCAAATCGTCTGCTCTGCCATCTTCGCGATCCCGGTGCAATAGGCTAACGCAGTAATATCTCAACGGCACGTGCAGAACGGACGACGCCCTGTACACGTCTTCCCGAAGAGGCATTTTCGATGTCGATCACCTGTCCGACAGCGCCATTCTCGAGTGCCTTGCCGTTCATTTTGACGCCAAAAGCCCCGGAGTTCGCAACGATCGTCACATTCTGGCCCCGCAGAATCGCAGGCGGCGTTTCCAGCTGTGCCGGCGTCAGGATGTTCCCCGACGGAATCGGTCGTTTCAGTCGCTGGCCGACGACGTTCGACGCGTCCAGGAAGTAGCCGTGGCCGAGCCGGCCCAGTTCCGTTTCCACGAAAGCGAGGTCTTCACGCCGGAGCACCGCCCCGCGGGCGAGTGCGCGCGCCGTGGCGACGACGTTCCCGAAAGTCACGATTTCGACCGGTACATGAATTCGCCAGTTCCGCGCGCCGGGGCAGCTCACCCGCACCGTGATGCGATTACCGCGGGACTGTCCCCAGGGCGATTCTGTATGCAGTGGATCCGCGCAGGCTGGCAGCTTCAGTCTCGCGTCGAGTTTCGCGGCCTGAACCCGCGTCCGATCGCCTTTACCGGTCAACGATGCTTCTACGTAGGCCTGCGCCGCGGCCCGAATGGAATCGTGCGACTGCCATTCACCCGCCAGCGTTGTCGTATGGACGACACCGTATATGACCAGTGTGACGAGCAGGCGCGCGTATCTGTCTAACGGTCTGTTGCCAGTGTTCATGCCGATGCAGATGCAATTCACGTGCCGACCGCAAAACAAGGGCCTTGCGCCGATATAAAGGCAAATCTTCGCCGCACCATGAGCGCAACGCCATCCGCGACGGCAAAGCTTTGCCGGCGACTCGGGCACGAAGCGCGACGATCTGCGGAGATCCGCTGTTGGCACATGTCTTGCTTTGAATTGCCCGGAGCAAACGGGAATCGTTATGGCACTGAATCTGGATCAGCTGTTCGCAGGTCATCTGCACGCATTGCAGCTTGGCAATCGCCGAATGGAGTTGCTGGCGGCGAATATTGCCAATGCTGACACGCCGGGTTACCTGGCGCGTGACATCGACTTTCGAGCAGCGATGAGCGATGCGGCGCAACCGCAACGTGCAGCGCCGGTTCGACTGCAGGCGACGCAGCCCGGACACGTAAACGATTCAGGCACCGGGCCGGCATTCGCGCCGGCGCTGTATCGAACCTCGATCCAGCCGTCCCTGGACGGCAATACCGTAGATACGGAACGCGAAAGTGCCGCAGTCGCCGAAGCGGCTATTCGTTACGAGGCAGCGCTGATGTTTTTCAACAGCAAAATCAGCGGCCTGCGTACGGCGATTACCGGAGACAGATAGCATGGCGTTATTCACTATTTTCGATATCGCGGGCTCCTCGATGAGCGCGCAGTCCGTTCGCCTCAACACAACGGCGAGCAACCTTGCGAACGCCGGCAACGTTGCGAGCACGCCGGAAGATGCCTATCGCGGCAAGCACCCGGTCTTCCAGACTCTGTTGCGCGATGCGATGAACTCCTCGAGCGCCGGCGTCTCAGTGCGCAACATCATCGAGAGCGATGTTCCGCCGGCCCGGCTTTACGAGCCGGGTCACCCAATGGCGAACGAGGATGGATACATCTACATGTCCAACGTCAACTCGATGGACGAAATGATCGAACTCATCTCCGCTTCGCGCTCGTACCAGAACAGCGTCGAGGTGCTCAATACATCCAAACAGCTGATGCTGCGCACGTTGAACGTCGGCCGTTAATGCCACTGCGGCGAGGGAGAACGAAAGATGATCGGCACAGAATTTGACCTGGGAGGCCTCACGCTGCCCCAATCCGATTCCGCACCACGAAATGCGGAACTGGGTCAGGCGGAGTTTCTCGAGCTCATGCTCACGCAGATCCAGAATCAGGATCCGTTCGAGCCGATGGAAAACGGTGCGTTTGTTGCGCAACTCGCGCAGTTCAGCACCGTGACCGGACTGGGAGAAATCAGTACCTCGGTCGCCGCACTGTCTGACGTGTTGCTGGCGAATCAGACGCTGCAGGCATCGACGATGGTCGGTCGCAGTGTGCTGGTCGAATCAGATGAAGTACTGCTGCCGGCAACAGGACCTTTACGAGGTTCAGTCGAATTGCCGATCGACGCAGCGAGCGCACAGATCCGAATCAAGAGCCCGAACGGCCAGCTCGTCAAGGAGTTCGCCGTGACCGGGAAGCCTGGGTCGCTCGTCGAGTTTTCCTGGGACGGCATCACCAATGACGGCACGGCGGCGCCGGCGGGCACCTATGCAGTCAGCGCCAGTGCGAACAACGGCAGCGCGAATATCGACGCACCGACTTTCACCCAGGTTCAGGTCGTCAGCGTCTCACTCGATCCGTCCGGGAGTGGATCGCTCATCACTACTGAGGATGGCCGGGAACTGCGCCTGACGCAGGTTCGGGCGGTCATGTAGGTCATCAATCAGGATAAATTCCTTAAGGAGCAAGAGATGTCATTTCAAATAGCGCTAACAGGATTGAACGCTGCGACGGAGCAGCTGGGCGTGACGTCGAATAACATTGCCAACGCGAACACGACAGGCTTCAAGTCTTCGCGCATGGAATTCGCGGACATATTCAACGGTGATGCGGCCGGATCGGGTTCAGGCGTACAGATCGATACCGTTCGTCAGACGTTTTCGCAGGGTGCTGTGGAATTCACCGGACGGCAGCTCGACCTGTCGATCAGCGGCGATGGATTCTTCATCGTCGATGACGACGGATCGCCTGTTTACAGTCGTGCCGGATCCTTCGGCGTCGACGGTAACGGCTACGTGCGTAACTCCGAAGGCAGTCGGCTGCAGGTTTATCCGCCCGGCGCAAACAACAGCTTCTCGATCGGCGTACTCGCGGATCTGCGTCTGACTTCAGAGCTCAGCGCGCCGGTTGCAACGTCTGATATTCAGATGGGAATCAACCTGCCTTCCGATGGAACACCTCCTTCCGTCACGCCGTTCGATTCGACGAACACGAACAGCTTCAACCACACGACCTCGACCGTTGTTTACGACTCCCTCGGCACTGCGAGAACAGCCACGAACTATTTCGTCAAGACAGGCGCTGGCTGGGACGTGCACCTGGAGATCGACGGTACGTTCGTGGGCACGCAGGCCATTCAGTTCGGTACAGACGGTCGCGTCTCAGTTCCGGCGACGAATACGTTTACGATGCCGGCCTACAATCCGCCGAACGGCGCGAATCCGATGGTCATCGATTTCGATCTTACGGAGACCTCACAGTTCGGTTCCGGATTCGTCATCAATAACCTGCAGCCCGACGGCAGCGCGGCAGGTCGCCTACGCGGTATCGACATCGATGAAAACGGCGTCGTTTTCGCACGATTCTCGAATGGCCAGTCGAATCCGCTCGGCAAGATCGCACTCGCGACGTTCCCAAACAACGAAGGTCTGCAGAAAGTGACGAATCTCGCTTTCGCCGAGACGTTCGATTCAGGTGTGCCGCTGCGCGGTGAAGCGAACACGGGCGCTTTCGGTGCAATTACGGCAGGCGCGCTCGAATCGTCGAACGTCGATTTGACGAAAGAGCTCGTAAAGATGATCACCGCACAACGGTTCTTCCAGGCGAACACCGAAGTCATCTCGACGATGGATCAGGTGACGCAGGCTGTGATCAACGCCCGCTAACGATCATTGAGGTAACGAAGGCATTATGGACGATCTCGTATATGTCGCGATGACCGGTCTGCGACAGGCGGAAAAGCTGCAGACGGTCATCAGTCATAACATCGCGAACGCCTCGACGATCGGTTTTCGCGCCGAGATTCCGGTCTTCTCCAGCGAGCAGATCTTCGGGGACGGGCTGGAGTCGCGAGTCAACACGCTTCAGGTCGACGCCGAGTGGAACGATAGTTCCGGCTCGATGATGCCGACCGGGCGCGAACTCGATGTGGCGATCCGCGGCAGCGGCTGGTTCGCGGTCCAGGATGCGGACGGCAACGAGGCCTATACGCGGGCCGGGAGCTTCCGATTGAGTCCGACCGGTGTGCTCGAGACGCACAACGGGCACCTGGTGCTCAGTGAGGGCGGACCGATCACTGTTCCGGAGTACCAGAAGGTCTATGTCGGCGGCGACGGCCTGATCTCCATTATTCCAGTGGGCCAGAAGGCAAACACGCTGGTTGAAGCGGAACGTATCAAGCTCGTGAATCCGGCGAGGGATCAGATCGCACGTGGCGCTGACGGGCTGTTCCGGCCCGTAGACGGTCTGCCGCTGCTGGCAGATGCATCGGTGCAGGTCGTGAGTGGTCAGCTCGAATCGTCCAACGTGAACGTCGCCGAATCGCTCGTCCAGATGATCGAGCTGGCACGACATTTCGAAACACAGGTCCGCGCATTGCGGGAAGCCGAGCAGACGGATGCATCCGCTGCCAGCGTAATGCAGATCAACAGTTAGGGAGAGACTAAGCAATGCAGGCACTATGGGTAGCCAAGACGGGCCTTGAAGCGCAACAAACGCGCATGTCGGTCATTTCCAATAATCTCGCGAACGTCAATACGACGGGGTTCAAGAAGGCGCGTGCGACATTCGAGGATCTCGCATATCAGAATGTTCGTCAGGTTGGCGGCAGCACCTCGCAGGATACGCTCGACCCCGTGGGCTTAAGCATCGGGACGGGTTCGCGTGTCGTATCGACGGACCGTCAGTTTTCTCAGGGCGCCGTCGTACAAACTGATGCACCCCTCGATGTCCTGATCGGCGGTCGCGGCTTCTTTCAGATTCTGTTGCCGGACGGCGATCTTGCCTATACGCGAGCCGGGTCGTTTCAGGTAGACAATCAGGGACGTCTGGTGACGTTGCAGGGCTATGAGGTGCAGCCCGGCATCACGATTCCGGACAGCACTCAAAGCATCACGATTGCCGCCGACGGCACCGTCGAAGCCGTGTTGGCAGGGCAGGGAAACACGACCATTGGCTCTTTGCAGATCGCCGATTTCATCAATCCT
>JASFSB010000072.1:0-7800 GCA_050114615.1 Gammaproteobacteria bacterium | reverse complement strand
CGAACACGTCAGCCGAAGCGCCGGTGGCGACGAACACTCTGCCCTGCTGATCGACTGCAGAGCCGTCACCGCTGCCACCGCCCCGGAGGCGGCCGAATTCGCGTTCGCCGGTCAAAGTGCCATCGGCCTGGACATCGAACGCGACGACAACCGGACCGTTGGTCACGTATAGCGTTCGTTCGTCGGGACTGAGAATGATGCCGTTCGCACCGGCCAGTTCGGTCCCGTATTCGGCGACATTCCCACGGGCGTCTGCAAAGAACAATCCGCGCCCGGAGATCGTGAAGTACACGCCACCGTTGCGTGCTGCGACGAGGTCGTTCAGCACCCCGCCGAGACAGTCGAGCGGCTCATCGTTGAAAGTATCGGCAAATACTCGCCGCTCGGGTTCGAGCATCTGAATGTTCGAATTCAGGCCTCGCGTCAGCAGAAAGAGCGCGCCGTTTGCGCTGCGCGATACCGCGCCACCGGTATTCGCATCTGCGAAAATGATCTGCGCGAGTCCGGTTGCAGGGTCGAGCCGCATAACATTGCTCGCGTCATTGTTCGCGAAGAGCAACGTACCGTCTCCGCCGTCGATCAGCCCGTCGGCGTTGTTACCTTCCCAGGACCACACCGCGCGCCAGCTTGCGCCGGTTTCGATGACGCCGGCAATCCCGTCCACTTCGGGCACTTCGGGTTCCGGCGGGGGTCCTGCGTCCGGCGATCCGCCGCCGCCGATTCTGAACGGTGGCGGCGGGCTGGCGCATGTCGCGATCAGCGCTTCGTATCCGGGATCCTGCCAGGACTGCAGCGCATTGCCGCGTTTGAAAGCTGAAGCAGGCTGCTGCGCAGCGGCAGCACAACTGATTGACAGCAGTGCAATACAGGTGATCGATCTCGACGAAGGCATTGTCAACGCTCCTGGTAGCGAAGAGGTTCAGGCCGAAGGTCCTTCGGCATCGGGTGCCGGATCGCTCTCCGGTTCCGGGGCCAGCGTGATCTGCAGAAGCAATCCGAAAGCAGGATGATCGAAGTAATTGAGTTCGCCACGCAGTATGCGCCGCTGTTCGAGCATGATGTACGCGGCCGGCTCAGGTTCCTCGGATGCGGCGAACGGCCGAAATCCGAAAGGCGGCTCCGTCACCGTCGGCGCGGTGCGCGGCCCGAGCGGGTCGCCCGGCGGTTCGGGGGGCAGCAGCTCAGGCCGATATGCCATGTCGACTGAGATGTGCAGGTACCGGCTCATGTGCAGGCGAATCGTTCCGCGCGGATTGGAGCTGTCGAACTCTCCCAGGTCGATGGGTACGGCATCAGCCTCGGCCAGACCGTTTTGTTCCCAGCCGCCATGAATCAATGGCGTGTAGGCGTCGAGCCGATCGAGACGATCGAGCGTCGGCAGCAGCGTCAGTTCGTCGAGGTCCAGGTACCGCGTGTTGGGGCCCTCGACGAGTCTCGGGTCCAGATAGGCCTCGAGTTCGGCCGCGCCATCGAGCGCATCGCCGGCGAGCGCCGGCGACTGCGCCGAGTCTTCGCCGGGTTCGCTGAGCTCCGCGGCAACCGACTCCTCGAGCGGGGGCGCACTGATCGGTCCTTCGATCAGCTCGCGCAGCGATTGCCGGCTGTCCTCATCGAAAAACCGCATCGGTACGGGTTCGTCGTTTGCCGCGAACTGTGACGACGGTGGCACCGTGTCGAAGTGCTCCTCGTTCTCGTCGAAACGATTGTGAGCAAACACGATGAATTCAACCCGGTAGCGCGGCGGCAGTTCGATTTCCGGTGCAGGCACTGAGTCTTCGCCGGGCAATGGCCGAACGTCAGCCTGTCCGGCTACGGCGCCGGCGATCAGGCTCAGGAAGGCAGCGCTGAGGACTCTCATGACTCAGGAGTATACCGGCGTCGCATCGTCTGCGCCGAGTCGCCGGAGCAGCTGCTCCAGCGCGCCGATGCGCTCGGCGGCTGCGTGCTCGTCCCAGCTGAAGCGGAGTTTCCACGGGCCGTCCAGACGGTAGCGCTCGGGATTCTCGGCGACGAGCCCGATGACCGTGTCCGGGTCGAGGGCGGCGTGTTTGCTGAATTCGATGCTGCCGCCGGCACTGCTCGCGCGGATCCGTGAGATGCCGAGCTGCTGCGCAATCAGTTTCAGAGCCGTCACTTCGAAGAGTGTCTTCGCCGGTGCCGGCAACAGGCCGAAACGGTCGATCATCTCGACCTGCAGATCGCGGAGCGCCTGTTGTGAAGCTGCGCTCGCAATGCGCTTATATTGCACGAGTCGCATGTGAACGTCGGGCATATAGTCTTCGGGAATCAGCGCGATCAAACCTGCGTCGATCTCCGGGCCATGCTCGAACGGGTCTTCGAGCTCCGGTTCCCTGCCGTCGCGCAGTGCCGCAACGGCGCGTGCGAGCAGTTCGTTGTAGAGAGAGAAGCCGACAGCGCTGATTTGTCCGCTTTGTCCGGAGCCAAGTAGCTCGCCGGCGCCGCGAATCTCCAGGTCGTGCGTTGCGAGCGTAAAACCCGAACCGAGTGTATCGAGCGCTTCCACGGCTTCGAGTCGCTTGCGCGCATCGGCGGTCAATGCACGCAGCGGGGGTGCGATCAGGTAGGCATAGGCCTGATGATGCGAACGGCCGACACGACCGCGCAATTGATGCAATTGCGCGAGCCCGAGTTTGTCTGCGCGGTTGACGATGATCGTATTCGCAGTTGGTATGTCGATGCCACTTTCGATGATCGTCGTGCAAACGAGCACATTGAAGCGCCGGTGATAGAAATCGATCATTACGGACTCCAGTTCGCTTTCGCGCATTTGTCCGTGAGCAACGCGTATCTGAGCGGCCGGTACGATTTCTGCGAGTCTCCGTGCCCACTTCTCGATATCCTCCACACGGTTGTGCAGAAAATAGACCTGTCCGCCACGGCGAATCTCACGCAGAACCGCATCACGGATCTGAGTATCGCTCCACTCACCGACAAATGTTTTCACTGCGAGCCGGTCGGTCGGCGGTGTGGCAATGATCGACAGGTCACGCAGGCCCCCGAGCGACATGTTGAGTGTGCGCGGAATGGGCGTTGCCGTCATGGTCAGGATGTCGACATCTGCCCGCAGTCGCTTGAGTTTTTCCTTGTCCTTTACTCCGAACCGATGTTCCTCATCGATGATTACCAGGCCAAGGCGCCTGAATTCGACGTCGCGTTGCAGCAGCTTGTGGGTGCCGATGACGATGTCGACGGTGCCATCGGCGATGCCGGCCAGTGTCTCACGCGTCGCCTTGCCCGTGTTGAAGCGCGAAAGCAGCCGAATGGAAACGGGCCAGTTCGCAAAGCGATCCGTGAACGTGCGAAAGTGCTGCTGTGCGAGCAGCGTTGTCGGTACGAGTATCGCAACCTGCTGGCCGCCGTGTACCGCAACGAATGCGGATCTCAGCGCTACTTCCGTCTTGCCGAAGCCGACATCGCCACAGATGATTCTGTCCATCGGCCTTTCCGCTGCGAGATCCTCGAATACCTCGCCGATGGCTTTGTGCTGATCTTCGGTTTCCTCGAACGGAAACTCGAGCGCAAACCGCTGATAGCCGTCGGAATCCGTCTCCAGTGCAGTGCCTTTGCGTGCGGCGCGCTGCGCGTACAGGTGCAGCAGTTCGGCGGCAACGTCGCGAGCCTGCTGAGCGGCCTTACGTCGCGCATTGGCCCACTGATCTGAGCCGAGGCGATGCAGCGGTGCATTCTCCGGCGCCGCACCCGTGTAACGGCTCACGAGGTGCAGGCTGTGGACGGGCACATAGAGCTTGTCGCTGTCGGCGTATTCGATCAGCAGGAACTCGACCGGTTGTGAATCGACGTCGAGCGTCACGAGACCGCGGTACCGGCCGACGCCATAGTCTTCGTGCACGACGGGTGCGCCGACCTGCAGGTCGGTGAGCTCCCTGACCACGGCATCCGGATCGCGTCCGCTGCGCCGCCGGCGTGATCGCTGGCGCGGCTTTTCCATGCCGATCTGCTCGGCGCTGAAAATCTGAATACCGTGGTTCTGTAGTACGAAGCCGCCTGAAATCTCCCCGACGGTGACGACCATGACAGCGTCGCTTTCGAGGAATTCGCGCCAGTTGGCGGTCAGTGTCGGCGTCAGCCCCCGGCCACGGAGCAGATCGGCGATCATCTCTCTGCGCCCCGTCGATGAAGTGACGATCAGGCTTCGGTCTGCGGCTTTGGGGTCGAGCCATCGAAGCGGGTCTGCGGGATCCTCGCCGGGGGTGCCACGCAGCGGTGCTGCGACATTCGCGTTGACACTGACCGACGGGATCTCGTTCTCGAGTGCTCGGGCGCCGATACGAACGGCTGGCCGCTTCTCGATGTTCGCAAGCATCGTTGCAGGCGCAAAATACGCTTTCTCAGGTTCGAGCAATGGTCTCTCGATGTCGCCCGACAACTGCTCGAATCTGCTTTGAATGAGCTCCCAGCTCTCAGCAAAGGAATCACGCGCTTCGTTCACTTCGAACACGCAGGCGTTGCTGCCGAGGTAGTCGAACAGGGAAGCTGTCTGGTCGAAGAACAAGGGGAGGTAGTACTCGATGCCTGCCGGCAATACCGCGTCGGAAATGTCGCGATATATCGGTGAACGGCCGGGTTCGACCTGAAATGCCGTGCGAAACCGTTGCCTGAATCCCGTAATCGCATCGGTGTCGAAAGGAAACTCGCGAGCCGGCAGAATTTCGATTGCCTGCCTTGCGCCGGTCGATCGCTGATCGCCGGGCCTGAATGTTCGAAGCTTCTCGATTTCGTCATCGAAAAGGTCCAGGCGAACGGGTGAATCTGCACCTGCCGCGAAGATGTCGATGACGGAGCCGCGAACGGCAAACTCACCCGGCGCGCTGACACGCTCGACCCGCAGGTAACCATGATCCGACATGGCCCTGAGCGTCGCTGATCGGTCGATTCTCTGACCGACGTGCAGGATCAGTGCGTGTGCACGCACGAAATCGACCGGCGGAAGCCGACCAAGTATTGCGTCGCACGTCGCGATAACTGTCAGAGGCTCGCCGTTGGCGAGTCCATGCAGGATCGACAGCCTTTCGGACAACAGATCGGGCGGCGGTGAGTTCGGCTCATATGGCAGCGTCTCATAGTCGGGGAAACGCGCTGTCAGGACATCTGTCCCGAAAAACCTCAGTTCATGTTCGAGGTTATCCGCTTCCCCGGCATTCGCTGTCATGATGAGTGCGGGAGCACGGGCATCGTAACGAGCCTCGGCGAGCGCGAGCCCGATACTCGCGCCATACAGGCGGCCCCACTCGACGCGCGGGTTTTCGGCGTCAGGCAGGGGAAGCGAAAGCAGTGTGTGTCGGGATTCCGATTGAATAGCGCTCATGCACGCTCAGTGCGGCGGCATCGTGCGATGCCCGAAACGCGTGCAAGGCTACAGCATTTTGGCCGATCGTGCTGCGCCAGGCGGTGAGCCAGGCCGTCAGTCGCCGTCGCCGGCTAGTGGCGAACCGCTGCGTGGACGACGTGATCGTATTCGAAATAGACGATGAAATCGGGGTATTCCCAGCGGCTTATCGGGGGCTCGCCTACCGCGGCGACACGACTCGTGGGTGAACCGAACCGTGCTTCAACGTTTGCCATGCTCATGCCGCGTTGCGGCCGCTGACCGGCCGTCGCAGCGTCCATCGAAATCCCTTCGAGTAGCAGCGTATCGGCGCTGGCGTGCGCGGCCAGCCCAAGAGCAATCAGAGTCAACATGCGTCTCATTGAAGTCACCGTAAGCGAAACAGGCTTTCCGGGGCGAATATAACACCGGCCGAACAGTGGGCCGATCGCAGCAGCGTGCTTTTGTGGGCTGGTTCACAGTCGTGGTGCGATACGGAATGAATCGTCGGAATTATTCGTCCTCCCTGCCGTGTGGTTTAATGCCGCCCATGTTTCGTCCGCTCGAGTTTTACGTAGGCACTCGTTACGTCTGGTCGCGGCGGCGTCGCCGTATCGTCTCATTCATGAGCGGTGCGTCCTTATGTGGAGTCGCGCTGGGTGTGGCCGCATTGATCATCGTGTTGTCCGTAATGAACGGCCTCGAAACCGAAACGCGGGATCGTCTGCTGAGCATGAATGCTCACGCGACGTTTACGGCCGGAGAAACGGACCCGATACAGTGGGATGAGAGCTCGCGTGCGCTGTTTTCTTACCCGGGCGTCGAATACGTGGCGCCTTTCATCAGTATCGAAGGAATGCTCAGTGCAGGTTCGCGGTTGTATCCGGCGCTCGTCAGGGGCGTCGATCCTGTGATCGAAGCCGACGCCATTCCCGCCGAGAACATGATCGAAGGCTCAGTGGCGGATCTCGCTGCGAACCAGGACGGCATTATCATTGGTCGCGTACTGGCGAACAATCTCGGTGTGACGATCGGCGATCGAATCACATTGCTGCATGCCCGAGTCGAGGGTGACCGGCCCAGGCCCAGTCTCGTACCGTTGCGTATCGTCGGCGTCTTCAGTGCTCGAATCGCAGACCACGATGCCGGGCTCGCGCTGATCCACATCGACCGGGCGGAGCGTCTTGCCGGCGGTGCGCACGCGCGGGCACTCGGCGTCCGAGTCAGGGAACCACTGGAGGTCGGGCGCCTGCGCACGTTCGCGCAAAGTCAGCCGTCACTGTCGAAGCTCGGCTATTCAGACTGGAGCGAAGAGCATCGCAGCCACTTTCGTGCGATACGCATCGAGAAGACGATGGTCAGTCTGATGCTGATGCTGATCGTCGGCGTCGCTGCATTCAACATCGTGGCGTCGCTGATGATGGTCGTTAATGCCAAGGCGACGGATATCGCGATACTCCGGACGCTTGGGCTGGAGCCGCGCAGGGTTGCCGGAATCTTCGTGTATCAGGGCTCCGTCATCGGTCTGGCGGGGACAGTGATCGGAACTGTGGTCGGTGTACTGGTCGCGGTGAATATTTCGGTGATCGTGCCGTGGATCGAATCTGTACTCGGTTTTCAGATTATGCCGGCCGATGTGTACTATATTTCTCAGATTCCCTCTGAGCTGCATCTGGCAGACGTCCTATGGACCGATGCAGCGGCGCTCGCGGTCGCGTTGCTGGCAACGATCTATCCTTCCCGAAGGGCGGCTCACGTCGCGCCGGCAGTCGCATTGCGCTACGAATGACGCTGCAGCCACGGTCATGATACAGCCTTATCAGCTTGCGATCGCGCTGCGCTATCTGCGCACGAGAAGCGCCAACAGCTTTATCTCATTCATTTCGCTGGTTTCTATGTTGGGCATAGCGCTGGCCGTTGCAGTATTGATAGTCGTGCTTTCAGTGACGAACGGCTTCTATTACGAGTTGCAGCAGCGAACTCTGGGCATGATTTCCGATGCGACAATCAGCGGATTCGGCGGCACGCTGGATGACTGGCGTGTCACGCGCGAGCGAGCGTTGTCTCGCAGTGATGTCGATGCTGCCGCGCCCTATGTGGAAGGTCAGGGAATGGCTTTCGCGAACGGTGCAATCGCCGGCGTGACCGTACGTGGAATCGATCCTGAGCTCGAGCATTCGGTTTCTTCCATCGAGCAGTTCATCGCCGAAGGCGATCTCGGTCAGCTGAGCGCCGACGGATACGACGTGGCAATTGGTACGCGTCTCGCGTCACAGCTCGATGTCGGCGTCGACGACGAACTCACGCTCTATCTCGCTCAGGCCAACATTACCCCTTTCGGCGCTATCCCCAGGCAGCGCGCGTTTCGCGTCATCGCAATATTCGATTCCGGCATCTTCGAATACGACCGCGGCATGGTGCTGACGCATTTCGCTGCGGCGGCGCGATTGTTT
>JASFSB010000071.1:0-7944 GCA_050114615.1 Gammaproteobacteria bacterium | reverse complement strand
CTCTTTATAACGACGTTACGCTGTCGATCGGAACACTGCTTTGGGCCGACCGCATCTTCGTCGGACTCGATTTCGAAACCTTTGCGAAAAGCAGCTTCGATCGCCTGCAGCAACACATAGGCAACATCGAGCAGACGCTGGTCGATTGGCAATGGCTCAAGGAAATGAATAGCCGACCGATCATGCTGGCAGACTGCATCCTGTGGGAGTGTCTCGATCTGTGCCGAACGGTCTTCGGCCTGAATTTCGACTTCGACTCAGTGCCGGTGCTCGCCGGTATTCATGCTCGTTACGCAACGGGAACAGCCTTCTCAGAACTGCTCGCGCAAACGCCGTGTCCGATAACTGCGCGTGACGGAGAACACGACGTCATCGAACGGATTCAGGCGCTGCTTGCGAGCTGACCGTCGGCGGACGGGCTGCCGTGCCGCAAACGGCCAGCCGCGCTGCATAGCAGAAGCGGAGCGTTACTTGTTATGCACCGAATAGTCGTCCGGATTGATCAGATCGGGTACCTTCCAGCCATCGAGATCGTACTCGGCCATGCACTGCTCAGCGAACCCGCGCATACTGTCGGCGATACCTGTGCCCATCGCACCGAATAGCGCATAGCGGCGAATCTCCTCAGTGCTGCCGCTGTAGTTGATCTCATACAGTTCATGGCGCGCGCCGAATTCAGAGCCGATGCAGTCCCAGAGCAATTTCATCAGCTTGCTGCGATCCTCGGCGGTGTAACCGTTTGATCCTCGCATATATTTGTCGATGTAAGGCCGCATGTCGGGATTCTTGAAATCGCGCGCGTGCGAATTCAGATAGATCAGCCCGGACGCACAAGTCTGCTCGATGATGTACTTGATCTTCGGATAGGCAACCGTGGCGAGCACCTGATACGCACTGCCCGGAGCCGCGTTCGGCAGCAGATAGTCGCCCTTCCATGGACGCGGCGCGCGCACCATCGCTTCGGTGAGCGACCAGAACATATTGCGCCAGGCGATGACCTCGCCGACGTTTGCCTGCACACCGCGAAAATCCTTCGTGCCGGCAGCCTCGACCGCCTTGAGCAGCAGTCCGGCAATGAAATCGAGCTTGACCGCAAGACGCGTGCAGCCGTGCACGACGAAGCGCTGCAGGAACCCGGTTCTCGGAAAGAAGTTATTCGCCTTTTCGACATCGCCGAAGACGAAGACGTTTTCCCAGGGGATGAATACGTTATCCATGATGAAAACCGCATCATTTTCGTCGATTCGCGACGAAAGCGGGTGATCGAACGGGCTCGACATGACCGTACTGGTCATTTCATAGGAAGTCCGGCAGATGAATTTAACGCCTTCGGCATTCGTCGGCACCATGAACACGAGCGCGAACTTCTTGTCACCGAGCGGGATCAGGCCATGGTGCGCGATGAACGTGTAATTCGTCAGAACGGAACCGGTCGCGACGACCTTGGCCCCTGATACGTAAATTCCGGCATCCGTTTCCTTCTCGACGTGAACACAAACGTCTGCGACCTGATCCGGTGGCTTATCCCGGTCCACCGGCGGATGAATGATCGCGTGATTGACGAACGGCACGCGTTCCTGGCTGAACGTATACCAGCGCTTAGCGTTGTCCTCGAACGGCGCATAGAATTCCGAGTTTCCACCGAGTGTGCCGAGAAAACCTGCCTTATAGTCCGGCGCCCGCCCCATCCAGCCGTATGACAGCCTCTGCCAGGCGGCGATCGCATCGCGACCGGCAATCGATTCCTCGACCGTCTTCGGCGCCTTGAAAAAGGCGTGCGTCTGACCGTTCCCGTCGGTATCGGTTGGTGAGAGAATTTCCTTGCTTTTCTCCGGATCGTGCAGCGCATCGAACAATCGCGCAGTCATGCGTGCCGTATTACGAAAAGCCGGGTGTGTCGTCACGTCTTTGACGCGTTCGCCATAGATATAGACTTCGCGTCCGTCTCGCAACGACTCCAGATACTCGTCGCCTGTCTGAGGCCGATCGCAACGAACCGATCCGGTCGTCTCGGCGCTTATTTCCGTTCTGCCTGCTCCACTCATGAGGTCCCCCGTGTGCTGATTAGTCTTTTTCCCTGTTTAAAGGGACTCCAATACTTCTGCTATATCCTGTGGCCCCTGTGCGGGCGCCATGATATGCGCGCCCGCGACGCCTTCGATGTCCTGCAGTCCGGCGATCAGCTCTGCGCAGATTTTTTTGCCTTCGGCGTGCTGATCCGACGCCCCCTCCAGCCGCGCTATGGTCGCATCGGGCACGCTGACACCGAACAGGTTGTCGTTCATCCAGCGCGCCGATTTTGCCGAGCGGATTGGTCCGACACCGATGATGACACCGAGCTTCTGCGTAATCCCGTCGTCGTTCAGGCGCCCGATGTACTTTCGCACAGTGTCCAGATCGAAACCGAACTGGGTCTGTAGGAACCCTGCCCCGGAATCGACCTTATTCAGCAGCGGCCCGGATTTCCAGTTCTCATCCGGCGCCCGCGGTACGTCCGCTGCACCGATGAACAATTCCGGCGCCGGGTCGATTTTTCGCCCGCTCGGCAACTCGCCGTGGTTAACCATGTTTTTCGTCAGCTTCATCAGCTCGGCGGCTTCGAGATCGAACACGGGCTTCGCATCCGGCTGATCGCCGCCTTGCGGGTCGTCGCCGCGCAGAATCAGGACGTTGCGAATTCCCTGCGCCGATGCACCAATGAGGTCTCCGGCCAGCGAAATGCGATTGCGGTCGCGGCAGGTGACCTGCAGGACGGGTTCGAAGCCGTTTGCTGCCAGGATCGCCGCAGCTGCGAAGCTGCTCATCGTCGTTCTTCCGGCTGCCGCATCGGTGACGTTGATCGCGGTCACTTTGTCGCCCAGCTTCCGTGCTTCGGCAAGCAGGCGGTCAGGGCCGGCTGATAATGGCGGGACGATTTCCGCCGTAATAACGAAAGCACGCTGTGCGATGCGCGACTTCAGTTCGCTCATTGAAAAACTCCACTCTTCAGAATTCGATCCCGAGATCTTCGCAGGCTCGCACGGCCGCCGCTCGGCCAGCGCCAAACACGCCGCCACCTGGATGCTGAAACGGGCCAACGAGGTACAGGCGTTCACACCCGGGTACGACGTTTTGCCCGAGATCCGGCGTCGGACGATGTGCGCCGTATTGATAAGTCGTCGACGCGATGCCGTGCAGATCGCCGCGTCTGAAAGTCGATGAGGTGCGCTCCATGTCGAGCGGACTGTCCGAGTGATAAGCGATGATATTCGAATCGTCGACGTTATCGATGTATTTGCCCATGTAGGTCAGCATGCGTGCAACATAGTCGTGCTTCACGTCATCCCAGTGCTTGCCGTCAGCGCGTTCGAACGGCACATAGTCCCAGGCGTGCATCGTGGCCTTTCCGGCAGGAACGCGGGACGGATCGAACATTGTCAGCGTCCCGAGGCCAACAAGCGGACAGCGCGACAACTCACCGTAGCGCAGATCGTCGAACGATTTGCGAATCGTGTCGTAGTCGTTCGGTAACAGCTCGATCATGACTGCTTCCACGCCGTCAGCCTTGAATCGCAGCGGTTCCTCAAGCGCTGCGTGCACCGTGATGCAGCCGATCTCCGAGATCTGCGTGGCGTCGGCATCGCGTACGACTTCCTGCGGAACGCCGTCGACCATCGCGCCGATATCGTGAGGATGGATCGCGCCAATGACGCCGTTTTTGGCATCGAATCGGCGACCGTCGGTCGTCTCTACACCCGCGGCCCGCCCGTTACTGACAATGACACGCGCGACATCTGTTTCGCCGAGCACTTCGCCGCCGTGATCGTTGATGCAGGCGATCAGAGCATCGGTGAGCCTGCCCGATCCGCCGACCGGGACGCCAATGCCGTATGCTTCGAGGAACCCGACGAACACGAATACGCCCATGCCGGTCGCCTTCTCGTCGGGCGAGACGAGGTTTTCACCTGCAACGCGCGCGAAATGCATTCGTACGCGATCATGCTCGAACACACTGCAGAGCAGATCGTGCGAACTCATCTGCATGAATCGCCACATTTCACGCCCCTCGCGGCTTTGGTCCATCAGCGCATAGGTGGCGCCAAGCGGCGTTGGCGTCGTATACAGCGACGCGACGATCATCGGCAGGTACCCGGCAGCCTTGTCCGCAAGCCAGCGATACGTTTCCGCGTCCTTCGCGGAGAACTTTGCGATTTCCTCAACGGTGCGTTCGCGGTCCCGATACAAACCCAGCGTCTGCCCGTCTTCGAACACCGACATCATCGGCAGCTCAGGAATCACGTATTCCAGTCCGTATTTCGATTTCAGACCGAGCTCGTCGTCCCTGAGCACAGGATTTGCCTGAATGAAGATGTGCGCCATCGAATGCTGGTCATGCCGAAATCCGGGTTTCGTGAGCTCGCGTGTGACCACGCCACCGCCGAACCAGGCGTTGCGCTCGAGGACAAGCACCCTCTGGCCGGCCGCGGCCATGTAGGCGGCGGCAATCAGGCCATTGTGACCGGAACCAATGGTCACGATGTCGTAGGTTTCACTCATAGCGGCGCATACTCGAGCAGGAACGTCGCCCCGTGCGTCAGGTTTCCGCCGTAGTGGCCGGTCATCGTCATTGCCACGAGGACGAGGACAGCCGCGATCGGCTGAATACGGCTGTAAAGCGCGTGCGCAGTCGCGCGAAGCACTGTCACCGCGATGGTCAGGACGGCGAACGAGACGCCCCAGAGGCGATGCGCAGCAAGATCCCCTGCATCGAAACCGCCCTCTCCGGCATGCATCAACCCCAGCGCGACGGCCAGCACCGCCGTCACCGAGCCGAGCGTCCACAGAAACGACGCCGCTGCGTCGATGCCGCTCCAGCGCGGCACGCGCGCAGCGAATTCGATGACGATGGCGAGCAGGACGATACCGATGGGCAGGTGCAGAACCAGGACGTGAAACCGTCCCAGAAAAAAAAGCAAGTCCATATTATGAATTGACTCCGAATTTCGGTGCTGCGGCCGCAGGCTATGCTGGTAGTCTCCGCACCCGGCTATAGCGTTGAATGTATAGGGCGGCTATGCGGGCGTCAAACGTTTCACCCTACAAAGGCCGGCCGAAAAAAAGTCAGCAGCCGTCCGGCGCTCATGACCCCCGTCAGTGCAATGAGGGAAACCGCAGCCGAGCATCGCGCCGCGACCGGCGCGTTCTCCTCGGCGCGCAGGTTCTTCAGTCCGGCGTATGCGAACCGATAGAAATATGCCAGGTTCAACAGCAGAATCGCGAAGCACCCGAGCTTCCAGTGAAACGCCGCGTTGTAGAAGTACTGGTCCGGCGTCCCGGCGATGAATATGATTCCCGTCAGCGCGGATATCACGATGCCGACGACGGCGATTCCGATGAGTCGATGCACCGACTCGAACGAGACGGCTCTGACCAGGCCGAGCACCCGAAGGTCGACGAGGGCAACCGCACCGAAGATCATGACGAGTCCGCAGAAGTGCAGCGACTCACAGACAGGCCATGTCCAGCGATACTCCAGAACGAGGCCTGCCAGCCAGGTCTCAGGCAGCCATTCAACCAGCGCAGCGAGCTGTTCAGCCACTTCCGATCACCCCCTTCACCCGCTGCCGAACAGCATATCCGCAGACATCAGATATCGATACGTGTAAGCCAGAAACCGGCCCAATATGACGGCCCCTCCCCACAGTACGAATGCGGCAAAAGCGGAGCGTCGCAGCAAAGTGTTCGCCGGCCTCGAAACATCGCCCGTCGCGGAGCGTGGTTCCGGCACGTGAGCTCGTAGCCACTGCATCTGCAGCATCGCGCCGGCGACGCATGCGAGCTTCGCGTAGAACACCGGATTCGTCAGCGCCTTGGCAGGATAAGCTGCAAGCAGCATTATCCCGGAGATCAGATTGATCGCGAACCCGGCCCAGGCGAACCGGAACCAGGGTTCGAACTGCGCCGGTTTCCATCTTTCCGGCCACACAAAGGCATAGGCATTCACGATGACTGCACCGCCGCCGACAATGGCCAGACCGACCGTATGCAGAATCAGTACGAACGGAAACGCCCAGATCGTCGGGGCCTCGCGCACCCATACGCCTATGGCGGTTTGCTCAATCCAGGCAAAGAATTCCAACGCGTGCTCAGCCCGGCTCGCCCGGTGTCGCTGAGCCCTGCAGCCAGGCCTGCCCCTCACGATACAGCTTCTGAACTTCCGGCCCCTTCAGCCCTGGCATCCCAGAACGCTTCACGTCGTAGCCCACCTGCGTCTGCAGATAACCAAGATGACGATAGCCTTCGGGAAACTCGGCGAGCAATCCGGCATCGAGCTGCAGATCGGCGCTCGGGTCGACCGGATCGATGCGATCCTTCTCGTATATCGGTTGCCGTCTGACCATGCCCCAGCGCCCGTTACGCTTCGCAAAAAAGTCGTAGAACCGGCCCGTGCAAAGCACGTCGCAGAGGATGCCGTGCACCGGCGCGCGCTGACTGATTGTCATCTTCGTTTGCGCGATCGCCCGATCACCCGCCACGTCGGAGGTGTGTGCGCCGAGAAAATGAATAATGCTGACACCCTCTTCCCAGCCTTCGCGACGGCGTCGACAAAACTCCGCCGCCGGCGCCTGAAACCAGGTCGCAGACATCCAGCCATCGTCGTGCCAGAGCGCAGCGAAGCGTTCCCAGTCACCGCCATCGCTGTAGATCACCCATTGATCGACGATCTCGTGAATCGCGCGTTTGTCTGCAGCGATATCTGCCACGCTTCTCCCCCCGGCCGAATCCGCTGCCGGCATTGTGCCAAATCCGCCAATTCACGGACAGCTCGTTTCTGCAGACGACAGTATGCTGTACTTTGCGAGCGTTCGGCGCAGAGGAGGCCGGCCATGCATATCGGAGTCCCGAAGGAAATAAAGAATCAGGAGTATCGCGTCGGGCTGACGTCAGGAAGCGTGCGTGAACTCGTCGAACATGGGCACGAGGTGCTCGTCGAATCCGATGCCGGTGCGGGGATCGGAATGTTCGATGCAGACTACGAGCGGGTCGGCGCGACAATCGCGAGATCTGCCGAAGACGTGTTCGCCCGAGCCGACCTGATCGTCAAGGTCAAGGAACCCCAGCCTCATGAGTGCGCCCGACTGCGCAAAGGCCAGATCCTCTTCACCTATCTGCATCTGGCGCCCGATCCTGGGCAGGCGCAGAGACTGATCGAATCCGGCGTATCTGCCATCGCCTACGAGACGGTGACCGGTCGCGGGCACACGTTGCCTTTGCTCGCGCCGATGAGCGAAGTCGCCGGTCGGCTCGCAGTACAGGCCGGCGCTCATTGCCTGGAGAAGGCACGCGGCGGCGCCGGCATCCTGCTCGGCGGCGTGCCAGGCGTGCCGCCGGGTAAGGTCCTGATCATCGGCGGCGGCACGGTCGGCGTCAACGCAGCCGGTGTCGCGCATGGTATCGGTGCCGATGTCACCGTACTCGACCGTTCCATCGAACGGCTCCGGCACCTCGATCAGGAATATCGCGGTCAGATCAAATGCGTGTATTCGAAGTCCGACACGATCGAGCGCTACGCGCTGGAAGCCGATCTGATCATCGGCGCGGTTCTGATACCGGGATCGACGACACCGAAACTGCTGACGCAGCAAACAGTACGTGATATGCGCCCGGGATCGGTCGTCGTCGATGTCGCCATCGACCAGGGTGGTTGTTTCGAAACGTCTCATCCGACGACGCACGAGGAACCGACATTCCTCGTGCACGATGTCGTCCATTACTGCGTGGCCAATATGCCCGGCGCCGTGCCGCGAACGTCGACATTTGCATTGAACAACGCCACACTGCCGTTCGTACTGCTACTCGCCGATCACGGCCTCGAGGAGGCGTTGAGCATCGATACGGACCTCGCCAACGGACTCAACGTCCATGAAGGAAAGATCACTCACGAAGCGGTCGCCGCGGCACTGG
>JASFSB010000070.1:0-7947 GCA_050114615.1 Gammaproteobacteria bacterium | reverse complement strand
CAGACGGCAACGAAGAGACTGTAAAAGCCGGCGACTTGTTTTATTGGCCACCCGGACATTCTGTGCGCATAAACATTGACGCCGAAATCATTTTGTTCAGCCCTCAGCACGAGCACGGCGCGGTAATGGACCACATCAATGAGCAGATAGCAGGCTGAGCGGGGGTCTCGAGTCGGCTGACTTCCCGCGGTCGATTCGTCGGGCAGAATTATGTTCACTTGAACCGTGTGAGTTCGGGCACGCAGGTAGTATCGTCAGACAGGGAACGGCAAAAGAACAATGATGGGGCGCTTCGATAAACGCCTCCGCTTTCAGCGTGATGCGTCAGGTGCGAACAGCGCCGACCACATCGAGTAGTGCCGCCGCACCAGTTGAGTGGACGAATCGAGGGGGAAGATCATGAGAAGAGTCGCTGTGCTCGGAATCTGCCTGATGTCAATGTCCGCAATGGCACAGGAAGAAGTCACGGTCATCAATGACGATGAATCGCCGGTGCCGGTTGCGCCACAGACCACAGTCGAATACCAGGTTGTTGGCTACACGAAGTCAACCGATGGTCTCGTCGAAGCCATCGCTTCGGATGGCAGAGCGATTCAGGGCTACGCAGCAATGCATCGCCTTTGCTCCGGCCTCGGCCCGTCGTGGCGCGCCGCTACGACCGCTGAATTTGCACTCTCGCGCAACATTCCGCCGGCACCCGGCGTGCTGCATCAGGCCTGGGTCATCCCGACAGAACCCGTGTTGCTTCGTACGCCCGGAGAACGCGGCGGGGCCTATACAGCATACGACGCGGCGTCATCGATCGCGGCGAGTGCAACCACGCCTCAGGTTGCCTTGGGATCGCTGTCCTGTAACCACTTCACGTTCAACGGATTTCCGGGATCCTCTGGTGTCTTGGGCTCTTCAGACGACCAGAAATTCTCGAAATCCGGTTGCGATTACGACTTCCCGGTAGCCTGCGCAGCACCGGTCGCTGTGCCCGTTGTGCCCTGAATCGGGCTGTGCGCATCGGCAAACCTCTGCTTACACGAATCGCGTGATTTTCGGCCGTTGCCGCCAGTCGAAGCGAACCCGCGCCGATCATTTCGGAAAAAATACGGCTTCCTGACCGCTTCGCCACTGCGAGTATTTTTTCATTGCGATATCGAAAAGTGACCCGGCTGTTAGCTTTTTCAGCCACGCCTGCGTGTGCCGATAAGGTGACGCTTCGAACCAATCGCGATCGGTGTTGGCAAACTGTCGTACGAACGGGAAGATGGCCATGTCGGCGATACATGCCTGCCTGCCGAACAGGTGAGGCATTTCCTTAAGCCGCTCTTCAAGCAGCGCAATGAAATCACAACCCGTGGTGCGGTACTCCGCCGCGCTCACACCAGTGTAGCGATCCGGATACTTGTAACGATCAAGACTGGGCTTGAACTGCGTTTCGGTTGACTCGATGAGCGCATATGCTTCGTCGAGCGAGCCGTTCTCGGGATTGAGCCAGTCCTCAGGATCGCGTTGCGCCAGGGCCCATTTCATGATGTCAAAGCTCTCGTCGATGACGGTTGCATCGGCGACCTGAAGCACGGGCACTGTTGCCTTAGGACTGATTGCGATCATCTCGGCGGGCTTATCGCGTAAGACGACTTCACGCAATTCGCAGCGAATATCTGCGCTCGCAATACTCATTCGTGCACGCATCGCATACGGGCAACGTCTGAAACTGTAAAGAACTGGCGGGGACGGGGCTTTCACATCATTTCGGTTCGCGGCCATCCCTTCCCAGGTGCCGTTCGCCACGTTGGTGCGCCAGGTCGACCTGCTTCTGTCGTTCAGCGAAGCGTTCGAGTTGTTTGTCAGTCAATGAGTCGTGACACTTCGGGCAGCAACTGCCGCGCACGTAGCGCGAATCGCTGCATTCTTCTTCGGAAAGCGGCCGGCGGCAGCCGCGGCACAGACCATAACTGCCCAATTCAAGACGATGCTTAACTGAGACCCGGTTGTCGAATACGAAACACTCGCCGCGCCACAGGCTCTCTTCTTCCGGCACGGTCTCGAGGTATTTGAGAACGCCGCCTTCGAGGTGGAAGACTTCTGTGAAACCGAGCGATCGCATATAAGCAGTCGACTTCTCGCAACGAATTCCGCCCGTGCAGAACATCGCGACCTTAGGTTTTCCCTTGAGTGAGTCTTCTCTGGCAATGCGGTCAGGAAGTTCGCGGAATGCCTTTAATTTCGGATTCAATGCACCTTCGAATGTCCCGATTGCCACCTCGTAATCATTGCGGGTGTCGATAACTACGACATCCGGGGCACTAATGAGAGCGTTCCAGTCCTGCGGCTTTACGTACGTACCTGCGTCACTCGCCGGATCGATCTCCGGGATGCCGAAAGCCACGATTTCGCGTTTGAGCCTTACTTTCATTCGATGAAAGGGCATCGTTGTTGCGTGACTCTCCTTGTATTCGAGTCGGCGTAATCGTTCGTCTGCATGGATATGCGCGACAACGGCATCGATGCCCTGGCGAGATCCCGCAATGGTGCCGTTTATGCCCTCGCTGGCGAGGAGTATGGTGCCGAACACGCCGTTACTAATGCAGCACTGCAGCAGCGGAGCCTGCATTCGTGCGTAGTCGGGTAAAGTGGCGAACTGGTACAGCGCTGCCACCACGATCTCTTGTTCTGTCGTGGCTTCGATCATAGCGACGCCATTATGCCCTGCCGGAAAAGGACCCGTTAGGCCCGTTGCCGTATTTGGCACGAGCGGCACTTTCCTGAGGTAGACTGCAGCAGATGACTGCTGCGATGAAACGGCACGGTCGGCGCGTCAGCGACCGCCCGCTAACGCACCTGGAAAGTACACCGGGTGCCGGATTCGCAATGTTGATCGGTGGTGAGTGGGTCGATACGAAGCACGCTCGCCACTTTGCCTGCTGCGACCCTTTTACCGAGGCGCAGTGGGGGCGCGTGCCGCTGGCAGACGCCGATGACGTCGACGCTGCTGTGCGGGCTGCGAGAGCCGCGTTCGAGGGCGGCGAGTGGCCGCGGCTGCTTGCCGCCGACCGTGCGCGATTGTTGTTGCGGCTCGCCGATCTGATCGATCGTGACGTCGAACACCTGGCGCGCCAGCAGGTGTTCGAGAATGGCAAGCTGATCACTGAAATGCGTGCCGTCACTGCTGCACTTGCCGCAGATTGCAGGTTTGTCGCAGGCCTTGCCGAAGTACACGGCGGAGATACGGTACCGTCGACGCGACCAAACTTCACCACCTACGTGCTGCGCGAGCCGATTGGCGTCGTCGCTGCCATTACGCCGTGGAACACGCCACTGACACTGCTGGGATGGAAGTTGTTTCCCGCGCTCGCGGCGGGCAATACCGTCGTCATCAAGCCATCGGAGGTCACCCCGACGTCGACGCTGATGCTCGCGAGCCTCGCCGTGGAAGCGGGCTTTCCGCGCGGTGCAATCAATGTCGTGACCGGTTACGGTGAACCCGCAGGCACTGCTCTGGTCAGGCATCCGCACGTAGAGAAAATTGCTTTCACCGGCTCGACATCGACGGGCCAGCGAATCGCGGTCGAGGCGGCAAAACGCAGTGCTGCCGTGTCGCTCGAGATGGGCGGTAAATCGGCCAACATCATTTTCGCCGACGCGGATATCGACAATGCCGTCAATGGCGTCATGGCCGGCGTATTCGCGGCAACCGGGCAAAGTTGCGTGGCCGGATCGCGTGTGCTGGTGGAAGCGTCCGTTTACGATCGTGTCGCGGAACTGCTCGTCGAGCGGGCGCGCAAAATGATCATCGGCGATCCGCTCGACCCGGCGACTCAGCTGGGTCCGCTCGCCTCTCGTGCCCAGCTCGAGAAAGTGACACAGTATTTCGAAATTGCACGCACCGAAGGTCTCGAATTACTGACTGGCGGGCGTCAGATCGAGCGTACCGGTTTCTTCGTCGAGCCGACGGTTTACGGCAATGTGCCCAACGATTGCCGTATTGCGCAGGAAGAGATCTTCGGCCCGGTCGTTGCCTTAATGCCGTTTCGAGCGGAGGAGGAAGCTGTTCGTATCGCCAACGCGACGCGCTATGGCCTCGCGGCCGCCGCCTGGACGGAGGATTATCGCCGCCAGCAGCGACTGATCGCCCAACTGCGGGCCGGGACGGTATGGATCAACAACTATCGCATTGTCGGCCACACGCTGCCTTTCGGCGGATACAAGCAAAGCGGTGTCGGTCGGGAAATGGGGAGGAGGGCGCTCGAGGCTTATTCGGAAACCAAGAGCGTATGGATCGATATCGGCAACCGCGTGGCTTTTCCGGTCGGGAAGGGTAAGGACGAATGAAAGGCACCGAGTACGATTTGATTGTCGTCGGCTGCGGTGCGGCAGGTCTCTCGGCTGCGGTCAGTTTCGCAGCACAAAGCGATACGCCCCGGCGTGTCGCCGTTCTGGAGAGCGCGAGCCGGGAAGGCCGCGGTGGCGCGACGCGCTGGACCAGCAGCTGGTTGCGCATCACCGAAGACCGGCAACTCGATCCTGCATTCCTCGAGACGATGAAGCGCGTCTCGAACGGCAGGGCCGATCTCGATTACTGCGCGACTTTCGCTGCCGAGACGCCGGCAACACTGGACTTTCTGGAGCGCAATGGCGTGCAGATCGTCTTTTTTCAGCAGCCGTTCGCCAATCGTAATACCGGCGGGGGCCTCGGTATGCCCTCGCGCGGTGGCGTGGAAATCGTCGATGCGCTGGCAGCCGTCATTGATGGCACGAGTGGCTCGGAGATTATCTATGACACCCGGGCCGTTAACCTGACGCAGGGCGGGAATGGCGAAGTCAACGGGGTCGTCATTGCCGATTCGACGGGTGTCGAGCAGACGTTGTCCGCGCGGACGGTTGTGCTTGCCTGCGGAGGCTTCGAGGGAAACAGGGAAATGCTGGCGCAGCATCTGGGTGAGCGAGGTCGCGAGCTCGATGTCATTGCGCCGACGCTGGTCAATAACCGCGGCGATGGACTCGAGATGGCGCGCCGCGTCGGCGCCGCCGTTGCCGGCCAGTTCGACATGTTCCACGGCGAACCCGTCGACACTCGCTCGTCGAAGCCCGATGCCGTCCTTTATGCGTATCCTTTCGGTATCGTCGTGAATAGCGCCGCGCAGCGTTTCTTCGACGAAGGCAAGGACAGCTTCGATTCGACATTCGAGGAGCTCGGTTACGAGATCTGGCGGAATCAGCAGCAAACGGCGTTCTTCGTCGGTGAAAAGCGCATGCTCGACATCCCGCACGTGCGAGACATCATTCTGACAGATCAGCCTCCGATCGAGACGCAGTCGCTCGGGGAGCTCGCCGGGCAACTGGGGCTCGATGCTGCTGCACTGGCTGCGACCGTCGCTGAGTACAACGCGGCAATCGGTTCCGCCGAGTTCGACCCGAAGGTCCGCGACGGCAAGGCGGCCAGTGGCATCACGCCGCCGAAATCGAACTGGGCGCAGCCGATCATGCAGGCGCCGTTCATCGGCTACCCGCTGACGTGCGCCATCACATTTACCTTTGGCGGCATTCGCACCGATGCAAAGGCGCGCGTCGTGAACGAGGCGGGCGAGCCGATCCCGGGACTCTATGCGGCGGGCGAGGTGACGGGGCTCTACTATGGCGAGTACCCGGCCGGCACGTCAGTGCTGAGGTCTGCGACCTTTGGTCGCCTGGCAGGTGCCCATGCGGCAGCTCTAAGTCGCTGACTGGAGGTTCTCAGTGGACGTCATTCACACCGCTGAAATGCCATGGGGTGAGAGCCTTGTGCGCCAGCGCGGCGGCAACATCGCACACAAGCTCCTTTTCCAGGGCGACGAAGACAGCCCCGACAATTACATGCTCGTATTGGCGCGGGAACCGAATGATTACTACTCGCCGCGTCACTGCCATCCATGGGATCAGCTGCGTTATTGCTTTGAAGGTGCGATCCCTATCGGCAGCGATCTCTTCATCGAGGGCGGAGAGATCGGCTATTTCCCTGAGAGCGTACCTTACGGTCCTCAGGAAGGCGGCGAGAACAGGGTCGTGCTGCTGCTTCAGTTCGGCGGAGCAAGCGGCCAGGGATTCATCGGTCCGGGCAGACTGAATGCTGCTCGCGAGGAACTCTCCAGGACCGGTCGATTCGAGAAGGGTTATTTCGTTTCGAGGTCGGGAGACGATGCACGGCGAGAGGATGCATACGAAGCAATCTGGCGGCATGTGACAGGCAGGCCGCTTGCATACGCCGAGCCTGCATACAAGGCGCCCATCGTCATGCGCGCCGAAGCGCTGCCATGGCGCCCCGCCGCCGCGCCCGGTGTTGCGGTACGCTCGATCGGCATCTTTCCGCAGCGCGGTCTCGCAATCAGGCAATGGGATATCGGCCCGGACGGTTCGCTGACGGTACCGTCGGATGATTCGATTCGTTTCATGTTCGTGCTCGAAGGTGCAGGCGAGGTCGACGGAGCCTCGCTGCACCGCCACTCGGTCGGGCGGCTCGAAGCGGGTGAGACGGCTGAGCTGCGGACCGCGCAGCGCCTGTGGATCATGGAGATCGCGGTGGCGCTTATTGCTTCGCTATGATCTCCTGATCATCGGGTTGGGATTGTTCGGCTGCGATTCGCCGAAGCGCCTGCTCGAACACTTCGCTGGGCTGCCCACCGGAGATCAGGTGCCTGCGATCGATGATGACTGCCGGGACGCCGTGGATGCCGAGTTCCTGCCAAAAGCGCTCGGCCTGGCGTACGGCTTCCGCGTATTCGCCGCGCTCGAGGACTTCGCGGGCGCGCTCCACCGGTAAACCTGCCTGCTCTGCCAGGTCCAGCAACACATCGTGAGCGGCTGGGTTTCGACCCTGGCCATGGTACGCGGTCAAAAGCGCGTGCTTGAGCGCGCGCTGGCTTCCCGGCGGGCCTTCCGCGTCCGCCCAGAATAAAAGCCGGTGCGCGTCGAACGTGTTCCAGATACGGGCTCGTTCGCCGAACTCGAAACCCTCCGATGCGCCGCGCTCGAAGATTCGAGTCTGGTTGGCGGCGAGTTGCTCCGCCGACATGCCGAACTTGGCGGTCAGGTATTCGGTCGCATCGATCCCTTCCTGAGGCATTGTCGGATTCAGCTCGAACGGCTGCATGTGCAGCTCGACTTCGCCGAGATCCGTACCGATGCGCGCGAGTGCACGCTCGAGTGCGTTCAGGCCGACGGCACACCAGGGGCAGGCGACATCGGAAACGAAATCGATTCTCATGGCAACTTCCGTCGTGACACCACGATCCCATGGTAACCCACGATCGTCCCCTAAAGCGTCGCGAGGTACTCCCGCAGTCGCGCAGCGTTCTTACCGCCGTCGCTGAGCCCGATACGGGACACCGACCGCGCGTCGAGCGCGCTGGCACATAATAGGCCACTGCCGACAAAGTCATGCGAATGAGCGCCAGACCAGCGAGCTTCGGACCATTGGTGATGCCGAGGGCCCTGGCGAGCGCGAAGATGGCCACTGCCGCCACGAGTAACTCGACCGCGACCCAGCGCCCCCAGGAACGAACGAACGGCCCCTCGTCTCCGAGACCGAACAGCATTTGCAGACCTGTGTCGTATTCCCAGAGCCCCAACCAGATTCCCACGGGCGCTGCCGCCGTGAGTGCGGCCATCACAATACCTTCGCCCAGCGAAAGATATGCAAGCCAGCTCAACCAACGCGTATTGCCGCTCGTAATCGGATTGCCCCCTTGTGTCGCCAACGAGCTGAGGCTCGCAGGGTCGAGTATACGTCGCTCGTGTGTGCCGGGCAGTGCGTATCGATTGGAAAGCTGGCAAACACCATTGCGCTATCCCGAGTACCTGCGTAAGCGTTTCAATTGCAGTTTGAACCAGGAGCATCCTCGACACATTCACCGGCAAGCAACTTTCAAGCCGGATTGACGCCGGTTAATGGAAGGTAGAAAAGTGGACGTTCTGACGACC